>JAGWNU010000080.1 GCA_028871175.1 Burkholderiaceae bacterium
TCACCACCATCCTGTGGGTGATGGCGCTGCGCGGCCACGCGGAAGCGCCCGCGGGCTTCATCCTCGCTGTGTCGGTGTGGCTGTGGTTCACGGTGCTGTTTGCCAACTTTGCAGAGGCGCTGGCCGAGGGCCGCAGCAAGCAGCAGGCGGCATCGCTGCGCGGCATCAAGACCACCGTGCAGGCCAAGGTGCTGGCAGACCCGCATCGCCACGATGGTGCCAAATCGCGTGTGGAAGCGCGCGCCGCCACCGCGCTGCGCCGTGGCGACATCGTGCTCATCGAAGCCGGCGACATGGTGCCCGGCGACGGTGAGGTCATCGAAGGCGTGGCCTCGGTGGACGAAAGCGCCATCACCGGCGAGTCGGCGCCGGTCATCCGCGAATCGGGCGGGGATTTCTCGTCGGTGACGGGCGGCACGCGCGTGCTGTCGGACTGGATCATCGTGCGCATCACGGCCAACCCCGGCGAGAGCTTCCTCGATCGGATGATCTCGATGGTGGAAGGTGCCAAGCGCCAGAAAACGCCCAACGAGCTGGCGCTGACGATTCTGCTGGTGAGCCTGACCATCATCCTGATGCTGGCGACCGTCACGCTGCTGCCGTACTCGATCTTCTCGGTGGAGGCGATGAAGGCCGGCTCGCCGATCACGATCACCGTGCTCGTCGCGCTGCTGGTGTGTCTGATCCCGACCACCATTGGCGGGCTGCTCTCCGCCATTGGCGTGGCGGGCATGAGCCGCATGATGCAGGCCAACGTGATCGCCACGTCAGGCCGTGCAGTGGAAGCCGCCGGCGACGTGGATGTGCTGCTGCTCGACAAGACCGGCACGATCACGCACGGCAACCGCCAGGCGTCGCGCTTCATTCCCGCGCCCGGCGTGACGGCCAAGCAGTTGGCCGAGGCCGCGTGGCTGTCGTCGCTGGCCGATGAAACGCCGGAAGGCCGCAGCATCGTCACGCTTGCACGCAACCTGGGCGAGGCGTCCATCGATGAAGCCGCGCTGGCGAAGACGCAACCCGTGTACGTCGCCTTCTCTGCGCAAACGCGCATGAGCGGCATCAACGTCTCCCATGAAGGCGACGCCCGCCAGATCCGCAAGGGTGCGGCCGATGCGATTCGCACGCATGTGACGTTGCTGGCCGGCAAGTTTCCCGATGCCGTGTCGACAGCCGTGGATGACGTCGCGCGCCAGGGCGGCACACCGCTGGTGGTGTCCGACAACGACCGCGTGCTCGGCGTGGTGGAACTGAAGGACATCGTGAAGGCCGGCATTCGCGAGCGCTTTGCCGAGCTGCGCCAGATGGGCATCAAGACGGTGATGATCACCGGCGACAACCGCCTGACCGCCGCGTCCATCGCCGCTGAAGCCGGCGTCGACGACTTCATTGCCGAAGCCACGCCCGAGACCAAGCTGGCGCTCATCCGCGAACAGCAGGCACAAGGCCGCCTCGTTGCCATGACCGGCGACGGCACCAACGATGCCCCCGCGCTGGCACAGGCCGACGTGGCCGTCGCCATGAACAGCGGCACGCAGGCTGCGAAGGAGGCCGGCAACATGGTCGACCTGGATTCCAGCCCGACCAAGCTGATCCAGATTGTCGAGATCGGCAAGCAGATGCTGATGACGCGCGGCTCGCTCACCACGTTCTCGATCGCCAACGATGTGGCGAAGTACTTCGCCATCATCCCGGCCGCGTTTGCGACGACGTATCCGGAGCTGGCCGCGCTGAACGTGATGCACTTGGCAACGCCCGCATCGGCCGTGATGAGCGCGGTGATCTTCAACGCGCTGATCATCGTGTTCCTGATTCCGCTGGCGCTCAAGGGCGTGAAGTACCGCGCGCTAGGGGCCGCTGCGCTGCTGCGCCGCAATCTCTTGGTCTATGGCCTGGGCGGGCTGCTGCTGCCGTTCCCGGGCATCAAGCTCATCGACATGTTCCTGGCCGCGATGGGCTGGGTTTAAGCAAGGAGTGCATTCATGGCAACCACAACGCAAACCGTGCAGGGCGATGTGCCGCAACAAGGTGGGCTGCTGCGTGCGGCGCTGGTGGTGTTCGTCGGGCTGTCGCTCATCACCGGGGTGCTGTATCCGGTGGTGGTGACGGGTATCGGCAAGGCGCTGTTTCCGGCGCAGGCCGGGGGCTCGATCATTGAGCGTGGTGGCAAGGCGGTTGGGTCTTCGTTGATCGGGCAGAACTTTGACACGCCGGAGTATTTCTGGGGCCGCATCTCCGCGACGTCGCCGAACCCGTATAACGCACAGGCTTCGGGAGGCTCGAACTTGGGGCCCAGCAACCCGGCATTGACGGAGGCGGCCAAGGCTCGCATTGCGGCCCTCAAGAAAGCGGACCCGACGAACACTGCGCCGATTCCTGCAGACCTTGCGACGGCATCCGCCAGCGGATTGGACCCGCAGATCAGTCCGGCTGCGGCGGCGTACCAAGTCGAGCGGGTGGCGCGCGCCCGGCAGCTGCCGGTGGAGGTGGTCCGGCGGCTGGTTGTGGAGCACGCCAAGGGGCCAATGCTCGGAGTGTTTGGAGAGGCAACGGTCAATGTGCTGGAGGTCAATCTGGCGTTGGATGACCTGAAGCTTCCTTGAAGACGCACGGGCTGACCTGGCGGGCAACGACACGGGGCGCGCAATCCACGCGTCTGCCTCGCCGCGCCGAGTGCTGCGACAGGTGTCTCGCACGGCTGCGACGTTTGTCTCGCGCCGAAGCCGCCCGAGACAGGTCCCACATTCCCGCCGTCTTGTGCCCGGCCCGCCGCAAAACCCCGTACCGTATGGCTTTGCAGGTATTTTCAATGCGCTGCGGGCATGGCCGCCAGCACGGACGGGCCGCCCGCCACTGAGCGTGGCGTGTTGCTCGCGGCGCTGCGCCGGAACAAGTGGCGCATCACCCAGGTGGCGTACGAACTGGGCATCGCGCGCGCAACGGTGTACCGGCAGATGGAGCGGTTCGGGATCGTCGCGCCCAATCAGCAATAACCAAGGGCGGGCCGGCGCATGGCGCGATTTTCCGTCTGACGCGGAAACTGAATCTGCGCGACGCGGCTGTTTCCGCGGCCGGCGCGCTCGCATGATGCGGCTATCCGATCCGACTGGAAGCCCACCATGAAAGCCGTTGCCTATTACGAAAGCCTGCCCATCGATGCGCCCGATGCGCTCGTCGACCTGACCCTGCCTGAGCCGACGCCTGGCCCGCGTGACCTGCTGGTCGACGTGCGTGCCATTTCCGTCAACCCGGTCGATGTGAAAGTGCGCTCCGGCATGCCGCCAGCCGGTGGGCAGCCGCGCGTGCTGGGCTGGGATGCCGCCGGCGTGGTGCGCGCCGTGGGCGCAGAGGTCTCGCTCTTCAAGCCGGGCGACGCGGTGTGGTACGCCGGTGCCCTGCAGCGTCCCGGCACCAACAGCGAACTGCATGTGGTGGACGAACGCTTGGTCGGCGCGATGCCCACCACGCTCGGGTTTGCCCAGGCGGCAGCGCTGCCGCTCACGGCCATCACCGCATGGGAACTGCTGTTCGACCGTCTGCAGATTCCGCAGGCCGATACGCCCAGCGGCAAGACGCTGCTCGTTGTCGGCGCGGCGGGCGGCGTGGGGTCGGTGCTCGTGCAGCTCGCGCGCCGGCTGACCGGCCTGACGGTGATCGGCACGGCATCGCGCCCAGAGACGGCAACCTGGGTGCGCGAGCTGGGCGCACATCATGTCATCAACCATACGCAGCCGCTGGCGGCGGAGCTACGCCGCATCGACGTGGCAGACGTGGACTACGTAGCGAGCCTCAACCAGACCGAGCATCACTTCGAGCAGATCGTGGAGGCGCTCAAGCCGCAGGGGCGTCTGGCGTTGATCGACGACCCGGCGCAGCTCGACGTGCGCAAGCTCAAGCCGAAGAGTGTGTCGCTGCACTGGGAATTCATGTACACGCGCTCGATGTTTGCCACCGATGACCAGATCGAGCAGCACCGCCTGCTCAACCGCGTCGCCGCCATGATCGACGAGGGCACGCTGCGCTCCACCATGAGCGAGCACTTCGGCGCCATCAACGCGGCCAACCTCAAGCGTGCGCACGCCTTCATCGAAAGCAACCGCGCGCGTGGCAAGGTGGTGCTCGAAGGGTTCTGAATCAGGCGTCGGCCAGGTAGCCGGCAATGCGCTCGCGCAGGACATCGCGCAGCCGCATCAACGTGGGTGACAGTGCAAGCCGATGGGTGCAGATGAGGTGCAGCGGTGCGGCTTCGCCCTGCCAGTCGGTGAGCGCCGCGCGCAAATGGCCGGCGCGCAGATCGGCCAGGACATCCAGGCGCGACTTGTAGGCGATGCCGTGTCCGGCGACAGCCCAGCGGCGTACCAGTTCGCCATCGTCGGCGACGCGGTTGCCTGTCACGCGCACGACCTGCGTGTCCGCCTTGCCATGGAATGTCCACTGGTCGTGCGTGGTGTCGGACAGCGCCAGCCGCAGACAGTTGTGGCGCTGCAGGTCGTCGGGCGTCTGGGGGACCCCGTGCCGGGCGAAATACGCTGGCGCGGCGCACAGCACGCGGCGGTTGTCGGGGGCCAGCGGAAGCGCCACCAGTGAGGAGTCGTCCGGTGCGCCGTAGCGCACCACCGCATCGACGCGCTGGCGGAACATGTCGACCAGCCGGTCGCTGATGCGCACGTGCAACGCCACCGCCGGATGTTCGGCCAGGAAGTCGTCCAGCCAGCCCGCCAGCACGCTACGCCCCAGGTCGGACGGAATCGACAGCGACACCTCGCCGCCGATGGCCTGCCGCCCGAGCGCCAGTGCGTCCTGCCCCGCCTGCAGGTCGGACAGCGCGCGGCGCGCGTGCTGCAGGTAGCGTTCGCCTTCCTGTGTCAGTGCCAGGCTGCGCGTGGAGCGCGCCAGCAACCGCGCGCCCAGCTCCGCCTCGAGCCGCTTGACCCCCGCGCTGGCGGCTGCCGGGGCGATGTTCAGTACGCGTGCCGCCGCTGACAGGCTGCCGTTGTCCACGGCCAGCACGAAGATGCTGAGGTCGTCGAGGCGGATCATGACGGGCGGTGTCGGGTGGCGTGGCGCATGGACGGCATCTTACCGAGCGCGCCGTCCGTCCGCACCCTCGTTGCCCGGCGGCGCGACAGCCGCCCGTCGCGCCTGTCGCGGTGTCCCACGCTGGCCCGTGCCCTCACGCCTTGTGCACCGGGAACAAGGTCGACAGCACCTGCCGCGCGGTGCCCCGCAGCACGCCGCCCGTATCCGGATCGCCATCCGCCAGCGCCGTGGCGAAGTTGCGCGCCTGCTGCAGCGTGACGTGCGGCGGCAGGGGCGGCACGTCGGGGTCGGTCTTCACTTCGAGCACGACCGGCCGGTCGGCTTGCAGCGCCGCGTCCCATGCGCTGGCAAGCTGATCCGGGTGGTCGACATACAGGCCCTTGAGCCCGATGAGTTCGGCAAAGCGGTGATAAGGCACATCGGGAATATCCTGCGATGCCGGAAACTTCGGGTCGCCTTCCATCACGCGCTGTTCCCAGGTGACCTCGTTCAAGTCCTGGTTGTTGAGCACCATGCAGATCCACGTCGGGGTCTTCCACTGCTTCCAGTATTTGGCCACGGTGATCAGCTCGGCCATGTTGTTCATCTGCATGGCACCATCGCCCACCAGCGCGATGACAGGCCGCTCCGGATGGGCAAACTTCGCGGCAATGGCATAAGGCACGGCCGCCCCCATCGACGCCAGGCCCCCGGAGAGCGAGCCCATCATGCCGGGCTTGAACTGGAGGTCGCGCGCGTACCAGTTGGCACAGGTGCCGGAATCGCTGGTGACGATCACGTTGTCCGGCAGTCTGGGTGAAAGCTCCCAGAACACGCGTTGCGGGTTCACCGGGTAGGCGGGCTGCAGTGCGCGCTGTTCCAGCGTTTGCCACCAGTCGGCGTTCCAGCGGGCCACGCGCTCGGGCCAGTGGCGGTCGGTCTTGCGTTCGAGCAGCGGCAGCAGGGCGCGCAGCGTCTGTGCGCTGTCGCCCACCAGGTTGAGCTCCATCGGGTAGCGCAGTCCCAGCATGCCGGGGTCCAGGTCGATCTGTATCCCGCGCGCCTGACCTTCCTTGGGCAGGAACTCGGCATACGGAAAGCCGGAGCCGACCATCAGCAGCGTGTCGCAGTGGTTCATGAGCTCCCAGCTGGGCTCCGTCCCCAGCAGGCCGATGGCACCGGTGACATATGGCAGGTCGTCGGGCAGCACGGCCTTGCCAAGCAGCGCCTTCGCCACGCCCGCGCCCAGGGTTTCCGCCACGGCGGCCACTTCCTTGCTCGCGCCGAGCGCGCCCGCGCCGACGAGCATGGCGACCCTGCGCCCACGGTTGAGGATCTCCGCCGCGCGCGCCAGGTCGGCGGTCTGTGGCACCACGCTCGGCGTGCTGTAACCGACGCCGGAATGCACCGTGCCGTGTGCGCGCGGCGGGGCGGTGTACGGCATCTCCTGCAGGTCGTTGGGCAGCACGAGTGCCGTCACGCGGCGCTGGCCGATGGCAATGCGCACCGCGCGGTCCAGCAGATGCCGCACCTGCCCGGGCACGCTGGCCTGGTGCACGAACGCGCCGGCCACGTCACGGAACATCGCCACCAGATCCACTTCCTGCTGGTAGTGCCCGCCCACCGCGGTGCGCGCCTGCTGTCCGGTCATTGCCAGCACGGGCATGTGGTCGAGCCGGGCGTCGTACAGGCCGGTGATGAGGTGCGATGCACCCGGCCCCGACGTGGCCATGCACACGCCGAGCTCACCCGTGAACTTGGCATGCGCGGCGGCCATGAAGGCTGCCATCTCTTCATGGCGGGCCTGTACGAATTCGATCTTGCCCTTGGCGCGGGCCAGTGCGCCGAACATGCCGTTGATGCCGTCTCCCGGGTAGCCGTAGATGCGGCGCACGCCCCAGTCGTACAGGCGCGCAACGAGGAAATCGCTGACGGTGGCTTGCATGGTGTCGTCCCGCGCTCAGGCCGCCGCGCCCTGCCCGAGCAGCGCTTCCTTGCGCGCCGTCATCGGCTCAAGCAGCGGCGAGAGATCGATGTGCCCGTTGATGAGCTTCGGGAACAGCTCGGTCTCTTCTTCCTCCACGTGGTGCGACACATACTCCGCCAGCACGGTGAACTTGGCGGCGAACAGATCGTCGCCTGGCTGCATGCCGGCCAGCTGCCGGATCAGATCCTTTGCGGTGGCGTGCTCGACCACCGCTTCGTCGAGGAGGTCCTTGAAGCGCTCGCCGCCGTTGTCGCGCACGAACGGGTAGAACAGTGCTTCCTCAAGCTGCGTGTGGACGGTCAACTTTTCACACGCCTCACGCACGATCTGCCCGCACGTGCGCGGATCGTTCTCCTGCTGGAATGTCTTGAACAGCTTCTTCACCTCGCGGTGGTCGTCCAGCAGCATCGACAGCACGGCGCGTTGTGCCACGGGAATCTCGGCTTTGTTCATGGGGCTCTCCTGTTGGGGTGCCCGTACTGCCGAGCAAGCGTCATGCCGCGCATCGCAAGCACGCAGGCAGGTTTCGTGCTGGAGGGTGTCGTGGCACGGGGCCGTTCCGTGCCAGCACGAACGGCGGCCGCGCACCGTTCGCCATTTCACTCTTGGGAGGTACTGCTATGGACTACACGACGACTACCGGCACGGGCCTGGGCGCAGGGACGAGCACCACCGCCGGCGTACGCATGCGCATCATCGGGCGCGCCGATCCCACCGCCCCCGGGCCGGGGCCGGAGCTGATGGCCGCGGATACGCTGGAAGGCGATCGGGTGGTCAACCTCAACGGCGACGATCTGGGCAAGATCACCGACATCATGCTCGACGTGCAGCGTGGGCGCATTGCTTATGCGGTGATGTCGGTGGGGGGCTTTCTTGGCATTGGCGACAGGCTGTTCGCCGTACCGTGGAGCGCCATGTCACTCGACGTCGACCGCAAGTGCTTCGTGCTCGATGCGGACAAGGACCGCCTTGAAGCCGCGCCGGGTTTCGACAAGGACAACTGGCCGACCATGGCCAACCCGACCTGGGCGGAGTCCGTGCACGAGTACTACGGCTCGCGCCCGTACTGGGACGAATACTGAACGGTGGCGTGCCCAGGCACGTTCTTCGCGTGCGTGTCGTCAGCCACGCTTGACACAGGAGGGCGCATGGAACCCGGCAAGAAAGAGAAGCATCCGCACGCGCACAAGCGCGAGGACCTGGTGGAAAAGGCCGTGGAAGATACCTTCCCGGCCAGCGATCCACCCGCCACAGGCGGCATCACGCGCGTGGTCGACAAGGACGGCGACGAGAAGTCCACTCACCACCAGCGCTCGCCACAGCGTCACGAGCGCTGAGGCGTACGCGCGCCACCGCACATGCGCCCGCAGGGTTCCGCCTTGCGGGCGTTTTGTCGTCCGGCGCTACGCCAGGGGCATCAGCACGGTGACCACGTTGTCGAACGGATCGCGCGCATCGGCGGGGCGCATCGGTCTGCGCGAAGACGATCTTGATGCGGCGAATGGTAAGGCTGCGCTCCTTTGCTCCCGGCACAGCCGCGCTGTGACGGCACCGGCGCATGCACTGGCGTCGCACATCACGTAAAGTGGCGGGCACTCGAACCACAAAGACCTGCACGCCATGGAATTCCTGCAATCCCTGCTGGCCCCGCGCCTGCAAAATGTTGAAACCTCCGCCATCCGCGAACTGTTCAAGGTGCTCGGCAAGCCGGGCCTGATTTCGTTCGCCGGTGGCTTTCCGGATGCCGCGCTGTTCGACGTCGAAGGCCTCAAAGCCGCCGCCGACAGCGCCCTGAGCACGGACGCCGCACGCGCCCTGCAGTATGGCGCCACCGAAGGCTTCGAGCCGCTGCGCGAGGCGATCGTCGACGTGATGAAGGCGCGTGGCGCCACCGTGGCCAACACGGACATCCTCGTCACCACCGGCTCGCAACAGGGCCTGGACCTGCTCGGCAAGGTGCTGATCGGCGAGGGGGACACGGTGCTCACCGAGGCCCCCACGTTCCTCGCCGCCATCCAGGCATTCAAGCTGTACGGTGCCAAGGTGGCCGGCGTGCCGACCGATGAAGACGGCCTCGACCTCGACGCGCTGGAAAAGACGCTCGCCACCGCCCGGCCGAAGTTCCTGTACGTGATCCCGAACTTCGGTAACCCGAGCGGCGCGCTGATGAGCCTCGAGCGCCGCCAGCGCCTGCTGCAGCTTGCCGTGCGCCACGACCTGCTGATCGTCGAAGACGACCCGTACGGCGAGCTCTATTTCGATGCGCCGCCGCCCCCGTCGCTGTACGCGCTGTCGCAAAAGACCGATGGCGCACAGGGCCGCGTGATCTACCTCGGCAGCCTGTCGAAGGTCATGGCGCCGGGCCTGCGCGTGGGCTGGATGATCGCCTCGCAGCCGGTGCTGGGCAACGCGGTGATGGTCAAGCAGTTTGCCGACGCGCACACCTCCACGTTTGCACAGGCGACGGCCGCGGCCTATCTGCGCAGCAATCGCCTGGACACCGTGCTGCCGCGCACGCGTGCCGCCTACGCCGAACGCGCGCACGCCATGGCCAACGGCCTGCGCGCGCTGCTGCCCGAAGCCGAGCTGACGTTCAACCGTCCGCGTGGCGGCATGTTCCTGTGGGGCAGCCTGCCGGGCCGCAATGCCGGCGACGTGGCCAAGGTCGCCATCGAACGCGGCGTGGCGTTTGTGCCGGGCGCGGCGTTCTACCCGGTCGACCCGGATCGCTCGACGCTGCGACTGTCGTACGCCACCTCGTCGCTGGCGCAGGTCGAAGAGGGCGTGCGCAAGCTCGCGGGCGCCATCGGCGAGTTCAAGCAAGGCTGATTGCACCGGCGTAGGCGACGGTGGCATAGGCACACGCCGGTCCGCACATGACCGCTCGAGGTCGAAAATGTCGGGCTCAGCGGGTTGAACGCGAGGCGCCGAAGGCCGACCACCGCGCCTTTGAGGCCCGAGCCTCGAGCGCGAAGCGCGGGGCGTGAGCGTTTGAGGTCGAACAAGTCGAGCCCAACGTGTGGCGCACGAGGGGCTGAGGGTCGACCGCCGAGATCCCAGCCCGGAAGGTGAGGGTTTGACGTCTGAGCGCCGGGTTCGGAACCCGGCGCGTCGCGTTTCGCGCTCCGGCGTTCAATGGGCGACCGACGTGGCTGCCGGTTCATCGGCGGGCGCCGGTTCATGCTGCCCACCCGTCCGCCACATCACCACCGCCACCCCATGACACGCGGCGGCCGCCCACCCCAGCATGTCCGGTCCGCCGTGGGCCAACGCCAGCGCCCCCACCGACGACCCCAGCGCGATCCCCCCATACACCGCTGACGCATGCAGCGACAGCGTGATCGGCGACACATCGGGTGCGAGGCGGATCAGGCGCGTCGCCTGCGCCGGGCCGAAGCCCCAGCCGGCCATGCCCCACAGCACGACCGCGCCGATGGCGACTGCGCCGGCCACCGTGCCGTGCAGCATCTGTGCCGACAGCGAGAGCACCGAGAACGCCAGCACGATGCCCGCGCTGCTGACCGCCAGCACGCGCGCCACGCCTGCGCGGTCGGTCATGTGGCCGCCCAGGCCGGTGCCGAGCGCCGCAAAGCTGCCGACCAGGAACAGCACGATGCCCACGTGCTGCGGCGCGAAGCCCAGTCCCTGCACAAAGAACGGTGCGACGTAGGTGTAGAACGTAAAGCCGCCCGCCGCCCACAGCGTGGACACCGCCAGCGCGCCCAGCATGCCGGGGCGGCGTGCCACGGAGAGGCGCTGCGCCAGCGTGGTCACGCTGTGCGGCAGCGCACGCGGCAGGCCAAAGGCCAGGCCCGCGGTGGCCAGAGCCGACAGCACACCGCATGCGATGAACGTCGAGCGCCAGTCGCCCTGTGCCGCAATCCACGCGCCCAGCGGCACGCCGAGCGCCACCGCCACCGTGCCGCCGCCCGTGATGATGGCGAGCGCCGAGCCGCTGCGCGAGGCCGGCACCAGAGAGGTCGCCACCGCATTGGCCGTCGGCAGGAACACGCCGGCCGCCAGCGCCAGCAGCACGCGCGCCGCCATCAACTGCCCAAAGCCGTGTGCGGTGGCAGCCAGCAGGTTGCCCGCTGCAAAGATGGCCAGCGCGCCGATCAGCACGCGGCGCCGGTCCACGTTGCCGAGCAGCGTCGCCATGACCGGCGAGCCCACGGCATATGTGACGGCAAACACGGTGACGAGCTGCCCGGCCGCCGGCACGCTCACGCCAAGGTCTGCGGCCAGCACCGGCAGCAGGCCGGCGATCATGAAACCTTCAGTGCCGATGGCGAACGCGCCCAGGCACAACCACCACAGCGATGCCGGCATGGTCGGCTCCTGTCAGAAAAGGAAAACGAAGAGGAAAACGGAGGGGGGCGGAGCGGGGAGGCTCCGCGAGGATCAGCGCGCGCCAGAGCTGGCCGTCTGGCCCAACAACACGCTGCGCTCGTCGTCGGAGATGTCTTCGCGGCGGCGCGAGTAGGCGCGTTCCACCCCGGCATAGGCGCGCTGCGTGGACGGCCGCGCGCCAACGGCTTCGAACCAGCGCTGCAGGTGCGGGAAGTCGTTCAGGTCCTGACCATGCCCGGCATGCGGGACGATCCATGGATAGGCCGCGATGTCGGCGATCGTGTAGTCGTTGCCGGCAATGTAGGGGCGATCGGCCAGGCGGCGGTCGAGCACGCCGTACAGGAGGTTGGTCTCTTTGGTGTAGCGGTCGATGGCGTAGGGCACGCGCTCGGGCGCATAGACATTGAAGTGGCCGATCTGCCCGGCCATGGGCCCCAGGCCGCCCACCTGCCAGAACAGCCACTTGAGCACTTCCATGCGGCCGTGCAGGTCGGCGGGCATCAGCTGGCCGGTCTTCTCGGCCAGGTAAAGCAGCATGGCACCCGATTCGAACAGCACCACCGGCTCGGTCCCCTCGGCCGGGTCGTGGTCGACCATGGCCGGGATCTTGTTGTTGGGCGAGATGGCCAGGAACTCGGGCTTGAACTGGTCACCCCGGCTGATATCGACGGGGATGACGTGATGCGGCAAGCCGGTTTCGGCAAAGAACAGCGCCATCTTCAGGCCGTTGGGCGTGGCGCAGTAGTAGAGGTCGATCATGGTGGGGCCCTCGTGTTCTGTCATGTTGGTTGACAGAGTAGGCGCGCGAGTGGCCTTTTGTAATGTCCAGAAACTGGAATTTTCAGGTGACCACTTAGGGGTTGCGTGCCGCTTCGGGGTCCGCCGTTTCGCAGGAGCGTGCGTACCATTCCCACGCCGCCGTGCCGCACAGCACGCCCGTCGCCAGCGCGGAGACTGCGAGCGCGGGCAGTTCGCCCGCTGGCAGCCATGCGCCGCCCAGCACCACCAAGCCAACCACATGCGCCGGGCGCAGCCGCCCGAAGATCGCCCACTTGAACAGCAGGTTGCCCAGCAGATACAGCGCCGCGCTGCCCAGCACCGCCAGCGTCGTCCCTTCATGGGCGTGGCCCACCGGATGCGCCAGCACGAACTCATCGGCCACCGCCCCGACGATGATGCCGGCCACCAGTACCACGTGGATGTAGGTGTAGGCCAGCCGTGCGAGCCGGCCCGGATCCGCCGAATGCGACATGGTGTGCGCGCCGCGCTCGGCAATCGTGTCGAAGTACAGCCACCACATCGCCAGGCTGCCGATGAACGACATCGCCATCGCCGCGATGTTTTCGGCAGTCCAGTCGAGCCCGGCAAACGTCGAGCCCGTGACCAGCACCGATTCGCCCAGCGCGATGATGATGAACAGCGAGCAGCGCTCGGCCATGTGGCCGCCTTCCACGTTCCAGTCGTTGGTGGTGGAGCGGCCCAGGCCCGGCGTGTAGAAGCCCATCGAGGGCCCGAGCCATTCGATGGCCAGGGCGACGATCCAGCAGGCCCAGCGCACGGAACCGTCCGACAGGCCGCCCGCCAGCCACAGCACGGCAGAGATGCCGAGCCACGTGGCGATGCGCTGGAAGTTGCGCCGCATGGGCAATGACTCGCCGCGCACGGCCCAGAGGAAGAACACCGTGCGCCCGAACTGCATGAACACATAGGCCAGCGCAAACGCCAGTCCGCGCGAGCCGAACGCCTGCGGCAGCGATGCCGAGACCAGCAGCCCGCCCGTCATCAGCACGAGCATCAGCATGCGGATGGCGAGCTTGTCCGGATCGAGCCAGTTCGTCACCCACGAGGTGAAGATCCACACCCACCACACGGCCAGCATCAGCAGCAGCGCCTGCGCGCCGCCTTGCAGCGTGAAGTTGCCGATCAGCAGGTGCGAGAGCTGCGTTACCGCAAACACGAACACCAGATCGAAGAACAGCTCGATGTTGGTGACGCGGTGGTGGCCATGGGCCCCGTCGGAAGTGACTGGCGAGGGGCGGAGGTAACTGCGGGGCATCGGGTGTCCTGGGTGCGGCCTGTGGAGCGATCAGGCCGACTGCATGCCGAGCGTGAGCGTACCTGCGCCCACCATCACCGCCCCGCCCGTGTAGCCGAAGCGGCGCTGCGCAGCCACGCTGGTCAGGCGCTTGGCGAGCAGCTTGGCGGCCAGCGCGTACATCGATGCATTGGCCGCGGCCAGGATGACGAAGGTCGGCAGCAGGATCACGCTCTGCGAGAGGAAGGTCTGCTCGGCCGACATGAACTGCGGCACGAAGGCGACGAAGAAGACGATGCTCTTGGGGTTCAGCGCGGTCACCGTCCACGCCGACAGGAAGCGGCGGCCAGCGGACTTCTGCTGAACAGGGATGGTGGCCTCGGGCGCGTCGTCGCGCAGGCGGCGCGCGCTGAGGATGGACTTGATGCCCAGATAGACGAGGTACGAACCGCCGATGAGCTTGAGCGCCGTGAAGGCTGCGGCCGATGCGGCCAGCAGTGCGCCCGCACCGGCAAGGGAAACCGCCATGGCCGTTGTGTCGCCAGCGGCCACGCCGGCCACGGTGCTCCACGCCGAGCGGCCGCGGTTGGCCAGCGAATCACCAATCACCAAAAGGATGGTCGGACCAGGGATGAGCAGGATGATGATGCTGGCGCCGATGAAGGCCAGCCAGGTTTGGAGGGTCATGGGGTGGCTCGCTGGGTTGTTGGGGGGGAGGGGACACAGTTATCCATGAAAAGAATGGGGCGTCAAATGGGGGAGGTGTTTTTTTGTCTTTGGTTTTTGCGTTGGTGGTCCACCTCCCTTTCGTTCCCTGCCGGGACCGACTCACTTTTCTTTGTCTTGCCAAAGAAAAGTAAGCAAAAGAAAGGCGCGCCCGAGATGGCGAAAGCCTCCTTGAATTTTCGTAACCGGGCGGAGGCGGGGAA
>JAGWNU010000081.1 GCA_028871175.1 Burkholderiaceae bacterium
GCGGCAATCACGCCGCCCACGCCAAACAGCGCTTCCATCAGGATCAGCGCGAGGATCAGCTCCCACGCCCGCGCGTCGATGCGGCTGCCGATGATGCGTGCGTTCACGAAGTACTCCAGCTTGTGCACGATCACCAGGAAGACGAGCGAGGCCACGGCCAGCTCCAGCGAGGCCGTCACGCTCATCACGACGATGGCGGCGTTGGAGATGAGGTTGCCGACCACCGGAATCAGGCCCGCCACGAACGTCAGCAGGATCAGCGACTTCGAGTACGGTACATGCTGCCCGACCACCGGGAGCGCACCCAGGAGGTAGATGGCCGCAAGCGCTGTGTTCAGCGCGGAGATCTTCACCTGCGCGAACACCACCGTCTCGAACGCCGCGGTCAGCCTGCCCAGCCGGTTCAGCAGCGCCGCAGCCAGCGGCTTGTGGCGCGTCGGATCGGGGGCATCCGACCATGCCACCATCGCACCCACGATCAGGCCAATGAGCGCAAGCACGCTGTGGCGCAGCCCGTCGATACCGACTGTCGACACTTGCCGTCCGTGCTCCTTGAGCATCTCGACCAGGCGTACGCGAAGCTCCGTGACAGACGGCGGAATGTAATCGGCCACAGATCCAGGCAGCGAGGCGCGCAGGTTGTCCAGCACGTCGGCGATGCGCGTGAGCATGCCCTCGAGCCCATGCCCATGCTCGACCAGGCGGCCGATGCCCAGCCCGATGCCCGCCAGAATGAGCGCAGCGACGACCGACACGCCGATGACCGCGATGGCCTTGGCATGCGTGACCAACACGGGCCGCCGGCGCAGGCTGGCCTCGAGCCTGCGAGACAGCGTATAGACCAGCAAGCCGGCAATGGCGGCCGGCAAAAGACGCAGCCACAACACGGCAAGGATCATGGCCACCACCAGCACGTAGCTGACCGTCTTGATGGCGCGAGCATGTGGATCGAGGGGATGCATCGTCATGAAAACAGGCTGGCAGCAATGTTGATGGAAAGCGCGAGGATGCTCGTGTTGAAGAAGAATGACAGCAGCGACTGCCCGAGCACCGCTCTGCGCATCGCACGCGAGCGGATGCTGATATCTGCCGTCTGGCTCGCGACCGCGATCGTGAACGAGAAGTAGAGGAAATCCCAGTAATCGGGCTCGATCGCCCGATCGGGAAACTGCAGGGGCAGCTCGTCGCGCGCCCGGTAGTACAGATGCGCGTAGTGCACCGTAAACATCATCGGCACCATCAGCCACGCGCCCAGCACCGTCACGCCGGCAAAAGCGGTGTGCCATGCCTGCGCATGTCCCGCCGACCTGGCCGTCGCCAGCTCAAAGGCAATCGCAACCATGCTGGCGACCACGCCCAGGCACACCACGGCCAGCACTGCCGAGGCACGCTCGTCTTCGCGGCGGGCCACGGCGCGTATGCGACGCGGATCGGCGCGCAGCATCATCCCGGAAATCAGGACGAGGTACGTCCAGACAGCGGCGTCCCAGCCGAGCAGCGTGCGCGTGAGCCATCCGCGCTCCGCCGGCACCAGCATGCCGACGACAACCCCAAGGCTCAGCGCCACCAACAGGCGTGGCCGGGCGGCCGCGAAGCGGGACAATTCCAGGGGCTCGTCTTGCGTTGTCACATGGCCTCTCGTGCGGTCCAGGCATTGAACGGTGATCGCCGACAAGCGCCGGCTACGGAGGCGACATGGTAGCCGCTTCAGGGCGCCGTCAGCATCGACGCGAATGAACGCTTGCAACGTTCCTGCACGCGTTCGTGCGTTTGCAGCTGCTCGGCGATGACGGTGGCCTCCGGATACACGCGGCACATGCCAATGATCGCAATCTCCAGCGAATCCTGTGACCCGGCCTGAAACTGGAATTGTTCGAGCACCGTGTCATCCGTATCACGCACTGTGATCTGGAAGGGGCCGGGCGTGACGGTGGCGCAAGCCGCCAGCGTTGTAGTCGCCGCGGCAAGCAAGAGACGCCATAGGGTGCAGGTCAAACAGCGGGAGCGGATCATCTTGGCTTCCTGGATGCGATGGCAGTGAGACGCCAGGCTCGCCGTTAAGTTTGCCGCAATCGTGCCCCGACACGCGCAAAAAAAAACGCCCGCTTGTGCGGGCGTTCGTGCGGAGCGGGCGAGGCCTCAGACGGCGGCGCCGTCGGTGTAGGGGTTGAACTTGTCACCCACCTTGGCGCCTTCGGTGTACGGATCGAACTTGCCGGCACGGGCCAGTGCACCCTCGGTGTAGGGGTCGAACTTGCTGCCGGCCTTGGCGCCTTCGGTGTACGTATCAAACTTGCCGGTACGGGCCAGCGCGCCTTGCGTGTACGGATCGAACTTGTCGCCGGCCTTGGCACCTTCGGTGTACGGGTCGAACTTGCTGCCAGCCTTGGCGCCTTGCGTGTAGACGTCGAATCGTTGGCCAGCCGCAGCGCCTTGGGTGTAGACGTCAAACTTCGCGGCCGCCAGCGCGGGCACGGAAGCCAGTGCAATCAGGGCTGCGATCAGGGTGCGTTGTGCTTTCATGATTCTTCTCCGGTGTGGGCGCAGCGCGTCGGGCAGTGGTCCGTTTTGGGACTTTTTTTCGCTGCGGCGCCGCATTCGATGAAGCCATCGTAGGCGAGCCCTCGCCGACAATAAATGTCGTGACAGACAATTTATTGTTGCGATATGTGAAATTAAGGGAAAACCCGCATCAACAGTGAATTTGCGGCCTGTGGCAAGGAAAGAACGCTCTTTTTGCGCAAACAAACAATGTGACTTTTTCGACAAAAGTCAGCTTTGTGCGCGCCGCGAACGATCAAAAGAGCCGCAACGTGGTGCGTTGCACCATCCTCCCGGAGGTCGATCGAATGGCCTTGTCAGACGACCAGCACACGCCACCCGGCAGGCCGTCTGTGCCACACTGCGCAACATTCGCTTCCGGCTGACTGCACGATGAAACCTGTCCTGATCGCTGTGTCGCTGTTGTGTGCCGCACTTCTGTCCGGCTGTGGAGTGGCCGCGGCGCCCTGCCGCGTGGCGTCGGCCGGCCTCAAGATGGTGCCGCTCGTGGGCCACGTCGCCGCCGCGCCCACCGACGCCTGCGCCGACATCATTGATTGAATCCGAACCGTCACAACGACCGCTGCATGAGTAGGCAATCCAGCCAGCGATCGAACTTGTAGCCCACGTGTTCCAGGACGCCCACCTCGCGGAAGCCGCAGCGCGCGTGCAGCCGCGCGGAGCCCGGGTTCTGATGGCCGCCTCCCACCACCGCCACCATTTGCTTGAAGCCGCGCGCCTGGCAATCCCGGATCAACGCCTGCAGCAATAGCGTGCCGACGCCTCGCCCCTGCGCGGCGGTATCCAGATAGATCGAATCTTCCACCGTGTTTCGATAAGCCGGCCGCGCGCGGTGCGGGCCGGCGTAGGCGTAGCCGAGCAGCGTGCCGTCCGCCTCTGCCACCACGTAGGGCATGCCGGCATCCTGCAACGCCTGGAAGCGGCGCGTCATCTCGGCCAAGTCGGGTGGGTCGGTCTCAAAGCTGGCGGTCCCGGTGCGCACATGGTGCCCGTAGATCGCCACGATGGCCGGCAGGTCAGCCAGTGTGGCCGGACGGACGTCGATGGTTTGGGTGCCGGGCGCGGAGTGGGAATCGACGGAGATCGGTGCGGAAGACATGGCAGCGGGAACGCACAGGGGGCAGGCAGAGGGAAAGCCGCATTGTCACGCCAATTTCATGAGATCGGTGCGTGCACCGGCGCGCGCTGCTGGTATGGCTACCGGACGACGCCGGAATGCGGTAAGTTGACGGACGCATTTTGCCGCGTGGCCCCTCGCCTCCACCTCTTTCATGCACGATCTGTTTCCCCTGCTCGCCGAATACGGTGCGTTTGCCGTGTTCCTCAACGTGCTGCTCACGCAGGCAGGCGCGCCGTTGCCCGCAGTACCGACGCTCCTGGTAGGCGGTGCGCTCACCCTGAACGGCCCCCTGTTCTTCATGGAGTTGCTGCCCGCCGCCATCACGGGAGCCCTGCTCGGCGACGGCCTGTGGTATCTGGCGGGCAAGCGGTACGGCCGACATGTGATGGCCCTGCTTTGCCGGGTGTCCCTGTCCCCGGATTCCTGCGTGCGCCGCACGCGCACGCAGTTCGAGCGTTGGGGCGCGCCGCTGTTGCTGGTTTCAAAGTTTGTGCCGGGTCTGTCGACGGTGTCGTCGGCGCTGCTGGGCACCATGCGTACGCCGTTCAGTACATTCGTGCTCTACAACCTGGCAGGCTCGGCACTTTGGGCCATCATCTGGCTCATGCTGGGGCGGGTTGCGCACGACAGCATCGACCAGGCCCTGCTACAGCTCGACCTGCTCGGCGCGCGCGCCATCGTGTTGATCCTGCTGCTGGCAGTCGCCTACGTGACCGTGCGCTGGCTGCAGCGGTGGCGCTTTCGCAAGATGCTGGAAATGGTGCGCATTTCTCCCGACGAACTGCATGCGCTCATCGAGTCAGGCGCGGCGCCGGTCATCGTCGACGTGCGAGCCGACAGTTCGAGGCAACTGCAGCCGCAACGCATTCCTGGGGCGGTCTTGTACGACATGTCGAGCCAGCACAACGCGATCGAGATTGATGGCCCGGACCGCGAGATCGTCATCTACTGTGCCTGCCCCAACGAGGCGTCGGCCGTGGCGGTTGCGCGCACCCTCATGAGCCGCGGCTTCAAGCGCGTACGCCCGCTGCACGGCGGCATCGATGCGTGGATCGCTCGCGGCTACGGCGTCGAGCACGTCGTTCCGGTAACCCCGGCAACACTGCAAGCTGCCGAAGCCCGCGCCTGAATTACCGCGCCAAAAAACAAAAAGCGCACCTCTCGGTGCGCTCTCCCGTAAGTACGGCAAACATGCGGTGCGCCAGCCCCCCGGCTCGGACACGCCGCATCGGTCCGTTATGCATCCGCCCGAAGGCGGATGTGGCGAAGTGATCCCCGTTTGATCCCGTCTTCGCCGGTCGGACTTGACCCCCTTGTTATCCCTCGCAAGGCTGCCGCTCCATGCTGGCGCGCGGCGCGCTTGCGTTGTGATTTCCCGTCCTTCCTACTGCTTTCATCGCCTTGCGGCCGGCCGTTGTGACGGCACTCCAAGGCCTATACGGCAGGTTTCAGCAAACCTTTAGGCCCAAGATCAGGCAAATGTGTCGACGGCGCCATCGTGGCTCGATACGCGCGACGACGTGGCCGCTACCGCATCGCCCTCTGCACGATTCTGACCAGCGCCGCCAAACCGGCCACCACCGCCATTGCCTGAGCCGTTGCCTTGTGCGGACGAGCCTTGCCACGCATTCTGCTGCTGGCTGAAGTCGCCCGTACTGACCGAGGTTTGCGCGAGCTGCATGCCGCCTTGCTGCATGGCATCACGCAGGCGCGGCATGGCGTCCTGCACGAGCTCGGCCACGGCCTGGTGCTGGCAGACAAAGCTGGCGTTGACGGCGCCGTTGTCCACCTCGAGCTTGACGTGCAGACCGCCCAGCTCGGCGGGGTTCAGCTGCAGTTCGGCCGACGACTGGCGATGCACCTGCATGAAGGCAAGCTGGCTGGCCATGCTCTGCGGCCACGCGGCATCGCCGAAGGTGGGCAGTGTGTGGATCTGTGCGGGGCTGATCGATGCGCCGGCCGCCGGGCCCGCTGCACCGGCATTGCCCACGGCGAACGTGGGAGCAGCCATGCTCGCATCGCCATTGGCGCGTGCCAGCATGCCCTGGAACTGGGTGCCCGTGCCTTGGGAATCGGCCTGCGTGCCGGCGTTGCCGCCATCGCGCGACTGACTCGCCGCATCGGAAACGGCGGCCGCGGCAGTCTGCGTGACGTTGCCATGCGCGCTGGCATCGGCGCGGCGCGGCAGGCCGTGCTCGCCGCCGGCGCCCGGCGCTTGCGACGCGGTGCCAAGTTGGCGTACCGCAGACGGCGTGTTGTCGGCGACGGCTCGCGTGCGCGCCAAGGTCTGTGCCAGGGCGGCGCCATCAGGAAGCGGCGTGGCAGGCGGCGTCGGCGTGTTCGGTGCGGTCATTGCCCCGGCTGCCGTGCCTTTGGCGTCCTTGCCATGGCTGGCGGCCTGCAGTGCTGCCTGACCGGCCTGCACTGGGGCGGCAGCGGGGTCGGTGGAGCCTTGCGCGGCTGTGGCTGCGGCATTCAGCGCAGCCAACGCCGCGGCATCGGCTGCGGCCGATTTGCCGCCCGGTTGGGTCGCGCCTGTGACATTGTCATTCGGCTGAGCGCCTGACTGCGACGCCGTTGGGGCAATCACCTGCTGTGCGGCCTGCTGTGCAGCCTGGCGTGCCGCCTCGATCTGTGCAGCCAGCTGCGCGGCTGGGTCAGCAACCGCCTGCGCGGCAGCATCCAGGTCTTTGGTATCCGTTGTCTTGGCCGGCTTGGCGTTCACTGCGTCCTGCGCGCTGGTGGCGGGCGTTGCCGCGGCCTGAGCCGGAGCACTGGCATCTGCCGGCGAGGCATCCGGGTCGTTGCGTGGGGCGTTGGCGTACGCTGCGTCCTTGCGGCCAGCATCGTCGGTGGTGGCCTGGGCGTCGGCCCGGCGGTCTGCCGCTTGTTGCGCGGCCCGGTCCAGTTGCAGCCGATCCGACAACAGGTTGCCGAATGTATCGGTTCCGGACGATGCCCCTTGGCCCTTGTCAGCGGCGGCGTGACCCGCCGAGAACATGGCGCCCAGATCCTTCGTGGCGGCGTTTTGGGTGGCACTCAGACCCACGTTGACTCCGTCTTGCGTATTCAGTTGATTCGGCTTCAATTGCCGCCCTGCGCCGCACGCATGCGGATCAGCTTGGCGGCGTGCTCGTCGTTTTCGCGCTGGGCGCGGCGCTCCTGGTCCAGACGCTGCTCTTCAATATGGCGCTGGCGCAGGATGTCGAACGACTGTTCGCGGCGCTGTTTCTCCAGCCAGTTCGCGCGGCTCGCTTCGAGCTGGCTCTCCAGCGCGCTGATGGTGCCCTTCTGCTGGTGCACGGCGGTGCCCAGGCGATCGATAAAGGCAGCGTAGTTGCGCAGCCGCGTGGCATCCATGCCGCCTTCGGCGGTGTTCAGCATCTGCTGGTGATAGTTGTGACGGTAGTCGGACAACAGGGCCAGCTTCTGCGCGGCGGCCTCGCGTGTGTTCATCAGCCGACCGACTTCCTGCGTGGCCTTCTCGGTGTCCTTCTGGGCCAGTTCCAGCACGGTTGCGAGGCGGAACAGCGTGTTCGTGGTCGTCATGCGAGACCTCCAGGTTCCCGTTACATCAACCAATCGGTTGCAAAGCCCGGGCCTTTAGGCGCCCGCTACGCAACCCTTGCGACTTCACACTGTCGAGCCAGGACTTCACGCGAGCACCCCGCGCATCTTGTCCAGCGTGTGCTCGCGGCTTTCGTTCTCGAACATGCCCTGCTGCAGGAACGCTTCCATGTCGGGGTAGCGCGCGATGGCCTGGTCGGTCACCGGGTCGCTGCCACGTGCGTAGGCGCCCACGGCAATCAAGTCACGGTTGCGCTGATAGCGGGCGTAGAGCTGCTTGAAGCGGCGGGCCGTATCGAGCTGCTCGCGCGGCACGATGGCCGACATCACGCGGCTGATCGACTGTTCGATATCGATGGCGGGGTAGTGCCCCTGCTCGGCCAGCTTGCGCGAGAGCACGAAGTGGCCGTCCAGAATGGCGCGCGCCGCATCGGCAATCGGGTCCTGCTGGTCATCGCCTTCGGCCAGCACGGTGTAGAACGCGGTGATGGAGCCGCCGCGGCCGTCGGCGTCCACCATGCCGTTGCCGGCACGCTCGACCAGCGCCGGCAGCTTGGCAAACGCCGAGGGCGGATAGCCCTTGGTCGCCGGGGGCTCGCCGATGGCCAGGGCTATCTCGCGCTGCGCCATCGCATAACGCGTGAGCGAATCGACGATCAGCAGCACGTTGCAGCCGCGGTCGCGGAAGTATTCGGCAATGGTGTGGGCGTAAGCGGCGCCCTGCAGGCGCATCAGCGGTGAGGTGTCGGCCGGCGCGGCCACCACGGCCGAACGCGCGAGCCCTTCCTCGCCAAGAATCTCGTCGATGAATTCCTTCACTTCGCGGCCGCGCTCGCCGATCAGGCCCACCACCACCACGTCGGCCTGCGTATAGCGGGCCATCATGCCCAGCAGCACGCTCTTGCCGACGCCGGAGCCGGCAAACAGGCCGAGGCGTTGCCCCTGACCGACAGTGAGCAAGCCGTTGATGGCCCGCACGCCCACGTCCATCACATGCTCGATCGGCTTGCGCTTGAGGGGGTTCAGCGGCGCCGGGGCAAGCGTGCCCCAGGCAAGTTCGTCCGGGTTGCCAAGCGGGCCCTTGCCGTCGAGCGGCTCGCCATTGGCGTCGACCACGCGGCCCAGCAGGCGCGGGCCCACGGGCAAGAACTTGCTGTGCGAGATGGTTGGATCGGCCGCGTCAGCGGGCAGGTGCTGCGCTTCAAGCGGAAACACCCGTGCACCGGGCACCACGCCCACCAGGTCCGTCTGCGGCATCAGGAAGGCGCGCTCTTCGGCAAAGCCCACCACTTCGGCCAACACGTGGCGGCCATGCGGCAGTTCCACCCGGCAGGCGCTACCCACGGGCAGCTTCAGGCCAACGGCCTCCATGACGAGCCCCGCCACGCGGGTGAGCTTGCCGCACGTCACCACCGGGCGCGCGAGGCGGGCACGCTGCGCGGTCTGACGCAGATGCGACTGCCACACGCGCACGTTCGGGTTGCTGCTGGCGCTCTGCGCTGGCGACTGCACGGTCTCAAGCGACATGAAGCGCTCCTCCCGCCACGCGCTCGGCTTCGGAGCGCTCGCTGGCGATCCACGCGGTATCGCGGCCCAGCGCACGCGTCAGTTCAGCCCAGCGGGTCTGCAGCGTGGCATCGGTTTCCCCAAAGCGGGTCTGCACACGGCAACCGCCGCGCTCGATGGCGGCGTCGACGATGAGCGTCCAGCCTGCGGCAGCCAGTTCGGTCCCCAGCATCTGGCGGATCAGTTCGGCATCGTCGGCATGCACGCGAAGCATGGCGGGCGCGGGCGCCGTGGGCGCGTCGCCCAGGACCTCGCGTACGAGCGGCACGATGCGCTCGGGCTGCGCATGCAGCGCACCGTGCAGGAACTGCTGGGCGAGCTGCAGGGCCAGATCCACCAGTTCGTCAGCAACGCTGCCGTTCAATTGGTCGACCGCATCGCGCACGGACTGCATCAGCGCGGCGATCTGCCTGGAATCGTCTTCCCCCTGGCGGCGGCCTTGCTCAAAACCGTCCTGGAAGCCCTGGGCAAAGCCATCACGGCGGCCTTCGTCACGGGCGTTGGCCAACTCGGCTTCCAGGGCGGCCTGCCATTCCTCTTCGGAAATCGGCGGCTCCTCGGGCTCCGGCGGCGGAGGCGGCGGTGCAGCATCAGCGGCAGCAAGCCGGGCCTCGCGCACAAAGTCGGTGGGCTCCCAGGGCTGGTATTCGACCAGCGTATCGCGGGGGATGATCGGCGGACGCGGCATCTCAGCGCTCCGTCACACGCCGGGCCAGGCGGTCAGACATAGGCGTCCTCCGCCTTGCGGCCGATGGTGATTTCGCCTTCGTCGGCCAGGCGGCGCGCGATCACCAGGATTTCCTTCTGCTGCGCCTCGACTTCCGACACCTTCACGGGGCCGAGCACTTCCAGCTCTTCCTTGAGCATCATGCCGGCGCGCTGCGACATGTTGGCGAACACCTTGTCGCGGAACTCCTGCTTGGCACCCTTGAGCGCCACCACCAGCACCTCCTGGCCGACTTCGCGCAGCAGCGTCTGCAGGCTGCGGTTGTCGAGGTCGATCAGGTTGTCGAACACGAACATCTTCTCGACGATGGCATCGGCCAGTTCCGGGTCACGCGAGCGCACGCCCTCGATGACGGCAGACTCCACCGCGCTCGGCACCAGGTTGAGGATTTCCGCTGCCGTGAGCACGCCACCCATCGCGTTCTTCTTGCGGTGGTCGTTGCCTTGCAGCAGCTTGGTCAGCACGTCATTCAGCTCGCGCAGGGCGCTGGGCTGGATGCCGTCGAGGGTGGCAATACGCAGGATGGTGTCGTTGCGCAGGCGCTCGGTGAAGTACGTCAGGATTTCCGATGCCTGGTCGCGGTCCAGGTGCACGAGGATGGTCGCGATGATCTGCGGATGCTCGTTGCGGATCAGTTCCGCCACCGACGACGCGTCCATCCACTTCAGGCCTTCGATGCCGCTGGTGTCGCCCCCCGAGAGGATGCGGTCGATGATGTTGGCCGCGCGATCGTCGCCCAGCGCCTTGCGGAAGACGGTGCGGATGTATTCGTTGGAGTCGATGTCCAGCGGCAGGTCTTCGGCTTCGACAAAGAACGCGTCAAAGGCATCGAGCACACGCTCGCGCGAGACGTTCTTCAGCGCGGCCATGGTCGCGCCCAGCTTCTGCACTTCGCGGGGGCCCAGGTGCTTGAGCACTTCGGCGGCTTCGCTTTCGCCCAGCGACATCATGAGGATGGCGCTGCGTTGGAGTCCTTCGGCGCTCATTCGTTACTCACCCATTGCTTGATGACGGCCGCGACGGCACGCGGGTTCTGCTGGGCGACGCGGCGCATCGTCTCCAGCTTGTGCTCGAAGTCTGCGTTCTTGAGCTGCGGCAGGCTGTCGGGTACGTCCTCGCCGCCGGCGCCGATCGCGGATGACGACGGGCCCTCCAGCTCCGGCCCGGCCGACGCCGCAGCGCCGGTGATGATGGGCGCGTTCGGGTCTTCGCCTTCCCGGCCGACGAATGTGGGCGTCGCAGGCGCGTCCTTCTTGTTCAGCGAGCGGATCAGCGGGCGGATCACCGCAAAGACGAGGATCAGGAAGCCGATCGCCAGCGCCAGGTACTTGGCTGCCTGAATGGCGTACTGAATCATCTCCGGCTGCTTCCAGAGCGGCAGGTCGTCCTTGGGCACCGGCAGCGTGCCCGAGAACTGGCTGTTGACCACATTCACGGAGTCACCACGCTTGGCGTCAAAGCCCACGGCGTCCTTGACCAGCGCGTTGAGCTTGGTCATTTCAGCATCGGACAGCGGCTTCCAGGTCTTGCCGTCGGCACGGTAGTTGACCACCACGGCCACTGAAAGGCGGCGGACCGTCCCCACGGCAGCGCGGGTGCGGCGCACCGTTTTGTCGACTTCGTAGTTGGTGGTGGTATCGCGCGTGCTCGATGTCGCGCCGTTCGTGGTGGTGGCGTTCGTATTTGCCGCCGCCGGTTGCTGCGCCTGGCCGTTGGCGCCATTCGGTCCCGCCGCGGCCGGCTGCGAGGCCGGGGCCGGGGCGGTCGGCAGCATGCGCGGCGCGGTCGGCGGCTGGTTCGACAGCGCTCCCGGCACGCCGCCCTGCGCATCCGCCTTGTTTTGCGTCGATTCTGCGGTATGCGTGCTGCGCACGGCGGCCGTGGACGGATCCTGGTTCGGACGATACGTCTCGGCCATCTGTTCGGTGTTGTCCAGGTCAACGTCGGCCGTCACCTGGGCGCGCACATTGTCATCGCCCACCACGGGGCCGAGGATGGCCTCGATGCGCTTGATGTAGCCCTGCTCGATCTCGCGCACGTAGTTCAGCTGCGTCGGGTCGAGGCCCGACGCATTGTCCTGGAACGACGACGACAGCAGGCGGCCCGCTTGATCCACCACCGTCACGTTGGCAAGCGGCAGGTTCGGCACGCTGCTCGACACCAGGTGGCCGATGGCCTGCACCTGCGAGCGATCAAGCATGCGGCCCGGATACAGCGTCAGCAGCACCGAAGCGCTGGGCTTGGCCTGCTCGCGCACGAACACCGACGGCTTGGACAGCGCCAGGTGCACGCGGGCGGACTGCACCTCCTGCATGGCCTGGATCGTGCGGGCAAGCTCGCCCTCCAGGGCGCGCTGGTAATTGACCTGTTCGGCAAACTGGCTGGTGCCGAATTTCTGGTTTTCCATCAGCTCGAAGCCGGCCAGGCCGCCTTTGGGCAGCCCTTGCGACGCCAGCTTCAGGCGTGTTTCGTGCACGTTGGCTTCCGGCACCATGATGGCGGTACCGCCGTCGGCAAAGCGATACGGCACATTCATCTGCTGCAATGCAGCAATGATGGCTCCGCCATCCGCGTCGCTGACATTGCTGAACAGGACGCGGTAGTCGGGCGCGCGGCTCCACAGCATCACAGCGGCAAGCACGGCCACCAGGGCGGCGCCCCCGATCATCATGAGCAGGCGCGGCGACAGACGGCCAAGCGGACCCAGAGCGCCCAGCGCTCCCGCATGCTGGCGCGTCATCGCGCCTTGGCCCACCGCCGGCATATCCACCGTACCGAGCGTGTCGGCGACAGCAACCGAATCGGCTGTCGTTGGCATCCCAAATCTCCTGACTGACTGCGTTGCTGGAGCGGCCCCGAGGCATCGATCACGCGGGCAAGGCTCCGTGGTTGCCATTATCGGCAGGGGGGGCGCAAGCAATTCGGCAAGAAGAGGGCCTTTTCCCTCTCATTTGGGCGCTTGGAACCCGTGGGGCGACTGCTACCTTTGCATCACCGTGGCGCCATGCCGGCCTGAAAAAAGAGGATGGCGCAGCCCGGAACAAAGGGGAGTCTTGATCACATGGATATTACGAACGCCAACTCGGTGGTGTCGCTGATGAACAGCGTGCTGGCGCCGTCCAGCCAGGTCGGCGGCATTGGCGGCAGCACCGGCGGCGCCGATTCGAAGGTCAGCGTCGACTTCGGCTCGGTGCTCAAGTCGTCGCTGGACAGGGTCGATGCCTCGCAACAGAAGGCCGAAGCCGTTTCGCGCAGCTTCGAGATGGGCAACAACGATGTGGACCTCCACGACGTGATGCTGTCGCTGCAGAAGGCCAACATCGACTTACAGACCGCCGTGCAAGTGCGCAACAAGCTGGTCTCGGCCTATCAGAACATCATGAGCATGTCGATCTGACGCCACACGCGATCAGATCGATTCCTTGCCCGTACCAACCGGCTGCGGCCGGTGGGAGCCTGCATGTCCAAACACGCAAAACACCGGGCCAAGCCTGATATCGCCCTGGTGGTCATCGCCCGCGATGAGGCGGCCTGCATTGAGCGCTGCCTGCTGAGCGCCAAGCCCCACGTCGACCGGATGATCGTGCTGGACACCGGCTCGACCGACGACACCGTGGCGATTGCCAAGGCGTGCGGCGCCCAGGTGCACCATTTCAAGTGGGTGGACGATTTCTCGGCGGCGCGCAACGCTGCGCTGGCAGCGGCCAACGCCGACTGGAACCTTGTGCTCGACGCCGACGAATGGATCGAGGCCGGCACGGACGAGCTGCGCGACGCCTGCACCTTCGGCCCGTTGCTGGGCGTGGTGTGCATCCGAAGCGGGTTTGAAGTCTCGGGCAAGGTGGAGCAATCCAACAGCTGGATTGCGCGCCTGCTGCCGCGCGGCGTGCGCTACAAGGGCCGCATCCACGAGCAGCCCGATGCCGACCTGCAGCGGGTTCGCCTGCCGCTGGTGATCGGCCACGACGGCTATCTGGACGTCAAGCTCGACAAGAAGCGCGGGCGCAACCACACCCTGCTGCAGCTCGAGCTGGCCGCGCGTCCGGACGATCCGTACGTGCTTTACCAGCTCGGCAAGGATTTCCAGATCAACCAGGGCGACGCCGCCCAGGCCGCAGCGTATTACCGGCGCGCCGTGGCGACGGCACCCAAGCAGTCGCCCTATCGGCATGACCTGTGTATCTGCCTGCTGGCGTGCCTGAGCCAGACCGGGCAGCTGGACGAGGCCATCACCCTTGCCGGCGAGTGGATGGACGAATGGTCGGGCTCGCCAGACTACTTCTACCTGCTCGGCCACCTGATGTTTGAAGCCGCCGCCAAGGACCCGGCACAGGCCGAAAAGCAATGGCTGCCGATGGCGGAGAACGCCTTCCTGAAGTGCCTGGAGATTGGCGAGCAGCCCAAGCTGGACGCCGCCGTGTTCGGGCGCGGCAGTTTTGCCGCCGCTAAGTACCTGGCGCTGACCTACCGCGCCCTGGCCGACACACTGGCCATCAAGTCGAACCAATATTCCGACCTCGCGCGGCAGATGCAGGAACGCAGCGCCGCAGCCGCCGCCTGACCCGAGACCATCATGATCCCCAAGACACTGCACTTTATCTGGGTGGGCGACGAAACCAAGCGTCCGGACAACTGCATCCAGACATGGGCGAAGCTCAACCCCGATTACCAGATCAAGATCTGGGGCAACGCCTCGCTGGCAGAACACCAAT
>JAGWNU010000082.1 GCA_028871175.1 Burkholderiaceae bacterium
CGCGCCTTCTACGAATACCACGCCGCGATGATGGAGCCGTGGGACGGCCCCGCCGCCATCTGCTTTACCGATGGCCGCCAGATCGGCGCAACGCTCGACCGTAACGGCCTGCGTCCGGCGCGCTACTACGTAACCGACGACGACATGGTCGTGATGGCGTCCGAAGCCGGCGTGCTGCCGATTCCCGAGTCGCGCATCATCAAGAAGTGGCGCCTGCAGCCGGGGAAGATGTTCCTGATCGATATGGAGCAGGGCCGCATCATCGACGACAAGGAGCTCAAGGACAACCTGGCCAATGCCAAGCCTTATAAGAGCTGGATCGAGGCCGTGCGCATCAAGCTGGATGAACTCGACGCCAAACCGGAAGACGTGGCCGCCGAAACCAAGCCGGCTGCCAAGTTGCTGGACCGCCAGCAGGCCTTTGCCTACACGCAGGAAGACCTCAAGTTCCTGATGGCGCCCATGGCGGCCAACGGTGAAGAAGCCACCGGCTCGATGGGCAACGACAGCCCGCTGGCCGTGCTGTCGTCCAAGAACAAGACGCTCTACCACTACTTCAAGCAGCTCTTCGCGCAGGTCACCAACCCGCCGATCGACCCGATCCGCGAAAACATGGTGATGTCGCTTGTCTCGTTTATCGGGCCGAAGCCGAACCTGCTCGAACTGAACAACATCAACCCGCCGATGCGCCTGGAAGTGAGCCAGCCCGTGCTCGACTTCAAGGACATGGCGAAGATCCGCAAGATCGAGCACTACACCGGCGGCAAGTTCATGTCGTATGAGCTGAACATCTGCTATCCGGTGGCGTGGGGCAAGGAAGGCATCGAAGCGCGCCTGGCGTCGCTGTGCGCCGAGGCCGTCGACGCGGTCAAGTCGGGCTACAACATCCTGATCGTGTCGGATCGCGCGGTCGACGAGAAGCAGGCCGCCATTCCGGCGCTGCTGGCGACGTCCGCGATCCATCATCACCTGGTGGAGAAGGGCCTGCGTACGAGCACGGGTCTGGTCGTCGAAACGGGCTCGGCACGCGAAGTGCACCACTTCGCCCTGCTGGCCGGCTACGGTGCGGAAGCCGTGCATCCGTACCTGGCGATGGAAACGCTCGCAGAGATGGCGCCGGGCCTCGGCCTGACCGCCGAGAAGGCGATCTACAACTTCACCAAGGCGATCGGCAAGGGCCTGCAGAAGGTGATGTCCAAGATGGGCATCTCGACGTACATGTCGTACACCGGCGCGCAGATCTTCGAGGCGATCGGTCTGTCGCGCGAGCTGGTGGACAAGTATTTCCATGGCACCGCGTCGAACGTGGGTGGCATCGGCATCTTCGAGGTGGCCGAGGAAGCCCTGCGTCTGCACCGCGACGCCTTTGGCGAGGCCCCGGTGCTGGCCGGCATGCTGGATGCCGGCGGCGAATACGCCTTCCGTATCCGCGGCGAAGAGCACATGTGGACGCCGGATTCGATCGCCAAGCTGCAGCACGCCACGCGCGCGAATTCGTACCAGACGTACAAGGAGTACGCCAACCTGATCAATGATCAGAGCAAGCGCCACATGACGCTGCGTGGCCTGTTCGAGTTCAAGGTGGAACCGGCGCGCGCCATTCCGCTGGAAGAAGTCGAGTCGGCCAAGGAGATCGTCAAGCGCTTTGCCACTGGCGCCATGTCGCTCGGTTCGATCAGCACGGAAGCGCACACTACGCTGGCCGTGGCGATGAACCGTATCGGCGGCAAGTCGAACACGGGCGAGGGCGGCGAAGACGAGCGCCGTTACCGCAACGAGCTGCGCGGTATTCCCATCAAGCAGGGCACCAAGCTGTCGGACGTGATCGGCCGCGAAGTGGTCGAGCGCGACCTCGAACTGCAGGAAGGCGATTCGCTGCGCTCGAAGATCAAGCAGGTGGCCTCGGGCCGCTTTGGCGTGACGGCCGAGTACCTGGCCTCCGCCGATCAGATCCAGATCAAGATGGCGCAGGGCGCCAAGCCCGGCGAGGGCGGTCAGTTGCCCGGCCACAAGGTCACGGATTACATCGGCAAGCTGCGTTACTCGGTGCCGGGCGTGGGGCTGATTTCGCCGCCGCCGCACCATGACATCTATTCGATTGAAGATCTGGCGCAGCTCATCCATGACCTGAAGAACGTGAACCCGCGTTCGGACGTCTCGGTCAAGCTGGTGTCGGAAGTGGGCGTGGGCACGGTGGCGGCAGGTGTCGCCAAGGCCAAGGCCGATCATGTCGTGATCTCCGGGCATGACGGTGGTACGGGCGCCTCGCCGTGGTCGTCCATCAAGCACGCTGGCACGCCGTGGGAACTGGGCCTGGCCGAAACGCAGCAGACGCTGATGCTCAACGGCCTGCGCAACCGCATCCGCGTGCAGGCCGACGGCCAGATGAAGACCGGTCGCGATGTCGTGATCGGCGCGCTGCTGGGTGCCGACGAGTTCGGTTTCGCCACGGCGCCGCTGGTGGTCGAAGGCTGCATCATGATGCGCAAGTGCCACCTGAACACCTGCCCGGTGGGCGTGGCGACGCAGGATCCGGTGCTGCGCAAGAAGTTCTCGGGCAAGCCCGAGCACGTGGTGAACTACTTCTTCTTCGTGGCCGAAGAAGTGCGCGAAATCATGGCGCAACTGGGCATCCGCACGTTCAACGAATTGATCGGTCGTGCGGATCTGCTGGATACCAAGGCTGGCATCGAACACTGGAAGGCACGCGGTCTGGACTTCGCGCGCATCTTCTACCAGCCGCCCAGGAAGGAAGACGAGCCTTGCTACCAGGTGGATGTGCAGGACCACGGCCTGGATCGGGCACTGGATCACCAGCTCATCGAGAAGGCCAAGGCCGCGCTGGAAAAGGGCGAGCGCGTGTCGTTCATCCAGCCGGTGCGCAACGTCAACCGCACGGTGGGGGCGATGCTGTCGGGCGAGGTGGCCAAGCGTTATGGTCATGAAGGCTTGCCGGACGATTCGATCCACATCCAGATGCAAGGCACGGCCGGCCAGTCGTTTGGCGCGTTCCTGGCGCACGGCATCACGCTGGATCTGGTGGGTGACGGCAACGACTACGTGGGCAAGGGCCTGTCGGGTGGCCGCGTGATCGTGCGTCCGCCGCACGAGTTCCGGGGCGAGCCGACCTCCAACATCATCGCCGGCAACACGGTGCTGTACGGCGCGCTGGCGGGTGAAGCATTCTTCAACGGCGTGGCCGGCGAGCGGTTTGCGGTGCGCAACTCCGGTGCCACCACGGTAGTGGAAGGCACCGGTGACCACGGCTGCGAATACATGACTGGCGGCACCGTCGTCGTGCTGGGCACCACCGGCCGCAACTTTGCGGCAGGCATGTCGGGCGGCGTGGCCTACGTCTATGACGAGGACGGCCTGTTCGACAAGCGCTGCAACACGGCCATGGTCGCGCTCGAATCCGTGCTGTCGTCGGCGGACCAGGAGAAGGCGCACACGCCGTCGACCTGGCACAAGGTGAACGGCGAGCGCGTGCTGGACGAGCAACTGCTCAAGGCGCTGGTGGAAAAGCACTTCCGCTACACCGGCTCGGAGCGCGCCAAGGAGCTGCTGGCCGACTGGAACAACGCTCGTCGCCGCTTCGTCAAGGTCTTCCCGACCGAGTACAAGCGTGCACTCGCCGAGATGTACGAACGCGAGCAGGAAGCGGGTCGCGAGCAGATCGCAGCCTGATCCAGCGACCTGGCGGGCGGCTGATCCAAGCGATCGGCCACCCGCCGCCAATGAAGACAACGTAACCTCACAAGACACGCTCGAGCGTCTGCGCGGCAAGGCTGTGCCGGCAGCGTCGAGCCAGGAAGGACACCATGGGCAAGGCGACCGGTTTTCTCGAATTTCCCCGCCAGAACGAGGCATACGAAGCGCCCGAGGCGCGCGTGAAACATTACAAGGAGTTCGTGTTCGCACTCGCGGACAACGAAGCCAAGATCCAGGGCGCACGCTGCATGGACTGCGGCATTCCGTTCTGCAACAACGGCTGTCCAGTCAACAACATCATCCCGGACTTCAACGATCTGGTGTACCGCCAGGATTGGAAGGCCGCGATCGAGGTGCTGCACTCGACCAACAACTTCCCCGAGTTCACGGGGCGCATCTGCCCGGCACCGTGCGAAGCGGCTTGCACGCTGGGCATCAATGAGCTGCCGGTGGGCATCAAGTCGATCGAGCACGCCATCATCGACAAGGCCTGGGAAGAAGGTTGGGTCGAGCCGCAAGTGCCGAAGCACAAGACGGGCAAGACCGTGGCGGTGGTTGGCTCCGGCCCCGCAGGCATGGCCGCCGCGCAGCAGCTGGCACGCGCCGGCCACGACGTGACGCTGTTCGAGAAGAATGACCGCATCGGCGGCCTGCTGCGCTACGGTATCCCCGACTTCAAGCTGGAGAAGGCGCAGATCGACCGCCGCATGCAGCAGATGGAAACGGAGGGCGTGACGTTCCGTACCGGCGTCATCGTGGGCGACAAGACCGTGCCTGCCGGCATCTTCAACGATGCGCGCGAGATGATCTCCGCCGACGACATCCTCAAGCAGTTCGATGCGGTGGTGCTGACAGGCGGTTCGGAAGTGCCGCGCGATCTGCCCGTGCCGGGCCGCGACCTGGACGGCGTGCACTATGCGCTCGAATTCCTGATCCCGCAGAACAAGGAAGTGGCGGGCGACGCCCCCAATCCGATCCGCGCCGACGGCAAGCATGTCATCGTGATCGGCGGCGGCGATACTGGCTCGGACTGCGTCGGCACGTCCAACCGCCACGGCGCGGCATCCGTCACGCAGTTCGAACTGCTGCCGCGTCCGCCCGAAGAAGAGAACAAGCCGCTGGTGTGGCCGTACTGGCCGATCAAGCTGCGCACCTCGTCGTCGCATGACGAAGGCTGCGAGCGCGACTGGTCGGTTGCCACCAAGGCACTCATCGGCGAAAACGGCCGTGTGACCGGCCTGAAGGCCGTGCGCCTGGAGTGGAAGGACGGCAAGATGAGCGAGGTCGAAGGCAGCGAGTTCACGCTCAAGGCCGACCTCGTGTTGCTGGCAATGGGCTTCACCAACCCGGTCGGCGGTCTGCTGGATGCCTTCGGCGTTGCCAAGGATGCGCGCAGCAACGCGCGTGCCTCCACCGAGGGTGACAACGCGTACGCTACCAACGTGCCGAAGGTGTTTGCCGCCGGTGACGCGCGCCGCGGACAATCGCTTGTGGTGTGGGCCATCCGCGAAGGCCGTCAGGCCGCCCGTGCGGTGGACACGTTCCTTATGGGGCATTCGGAACTGCCGCGCTGACCACGCGGCTGACCGCCTGACCCAGGGCCCGCTTCGGCGGGCCTTTTTGCGTTAACGCAGGCATGGAGGCAATCATGCTGCCCCCGAGGCGAGCCTTCATGGTTTACATCGACATGGTTTACATGGGTGCAGGGCGGATGGGCGGATTTCTAGAATAAAAGCTCCGCCGGATCTCCGCCCACATGCCCTCTCGTCCCAGCAACCCGTCCGAAGATGTGCCTGCCGCCGCGCTCGATCGGCGTCGGCGACGGGCGATGGCATGGCTGGGCGCGTTGCCTGTTGCGCTCGCGCTTCCGGCCCGTGCGGAACTGTTGGGGTATCCGTCGCGGCCGCTGCATCTTGTCGTGCCGGCGGCCGAGGGCGGTGTATTCGACGCGCTGGCCCGGGCGCTGGCAAGCCAGTTGCAGCAGCAACTCGGCCGGCTGACCAGTGTCGATGATCGTCCTGCCGGCAACGGCATGGCGGCTGGCGAAATGGTTGCGCGTGCGCCGTCCGACGGTCACACCTGGCTGCTCCACCAGACCACGTTCGTCACCCAGCCTGCGCTCGAGCCTGCGCCATACGACCCCCTGCGGGATTTTCTGCCCGTGGCCATGGTGGCGACGCTGCCGCTCTTCCTGGCGGTCGACGCCCGGCTGCCTATCGGCTCGGTCGCGGACCTGATTGCCCGTGCGCGCGCCGAACCTGCCAGCGTCAATTGCGGCTCGGAGCCCCTTGGCGCCTGGTCGCATCTGGTTGCCGAACAGTTTGTCCGCGAATACGCGATTCATGCGCCACACGTAACGCTCAAGGGCGAGGCGGGACTCGTGCAGCAAGTGTTGGCGGGACGGATCACCGCATGCTTTGCGGCGTTCCCCAGTCTGTCGATGGGCGCCGCGAGCGGGCAGCTGCGCCTGCTCGGTGTGACGGGCAGCGCGCGTTCGCCGTTTGCACCGGACGTGCCGACACTGCGCGAAGCCGGACTCGCCGGATTCGATCGAAGCGCCTGGGTGGGGGTATTCATGCCTGCCCGTACACCCAAACCGCTGTCGGCGCGTGCCTCTGCTGAGTTGCGGGACGCACTCAACGCGAGTGATGTCCGGGCCACGCTCCGTGCCGGCGGGTTCGAGCCGGAATGGGGAGCCTCCGACACATTCGCACAAGCCGTGCGCCGAGACGCTGTCCGCTGGCAGACGCTGGTACACCAGGCCGATCTGCGGCTGAGTCGCGGCGAATAGCCTGTCTTCCAGCGCACTTGCGCAGGGTTTTCGGCCGCCGGCAAGGTGCGATGCCGAGGCGCTGCGCTCAAGCCACACATGCCGTCGGTAAGCAGGGCGTGACTGACGGGCTACGCGGGTTTCCACCTATAATGGCGGGCCGTACCGAACCGGTGCGGCGAGCGAACACAACAAGATGCGGCGTCCATCAAGGCCGCCGATCGAACCGAGCCCTCCGCACCCGAACGCCACCGTGTCCACCCAGACCTCCACCGCCGTTGTCGAACTCGACCAGGTCGATTTCGCCTACCAGCCAGGCGCGCGGCGCATTCTGTCTGGCCTGTGCTTGCGCGTGCCCAAGGGCAGCGTGGTCGCCGTCATGGGCGGCTCGGGTTGCGGCAAAACGACGGTTCTGCGGTTGATCGGCGGGCAGGTAGGCGCGGCCGCCGGTACGGTACGCGTGCTCGGGCAGGACATTGGTGCGATGGACAAGCCGGCACTGTATGCCGCGCGCCGCCAGATGGGCATGCTGTTCCAGTTTGGCGCGCTGTTCACCGATATGTCCGTGTTCGACAACGTGGCATTTCCGCTGCGTGAACATACCGGACTGCCCGAAGCGCTGGTCCGCGACCTCGTGCTGATGAAGCTCAATGCCGTCGGCCTGCGCGGTGCACGCGATCTGATGCCCTCGCAGATTTCCGGTGGCATGGCGCGGCGTGTAGCGCTGGCCCGTGCCATTGCGCTGGATCCGTCGCTCATCCTCTACGACGAGCCATTCGCTGGGTTGGATCCGATTTCGCTGGGCCTTACCGCATCGCTCATCCGCAAGCTGAACGATGCGCTGGGTGCGACCAGCATCGTCGTCTCACACGATGTGCAGGAGACGTTTCATATCGCCGACTACGTCTACTTCATTGCCAACGGCGGCGTTGCTGCCGAGGGCACCCCGGCGGAATTGATGGCCTCGACGGACCCATTCGTGCGCCAGTTCGTGCACGGCGAGGCGGACGGCCCCGTGCCGTTCCACTATCCCGGCTCGCCGCTTGCGGACGATTTCGGGCTGGGCAAGAAGGGAGGCGTCCGATGATTGCCTCGATCGGCGCTTTCGTCCGCGATCTCATCGGTCGCCTCGGTTATGCGGCGCGCACGCTGATGGCCCTGCTCGCGGCCTCGGGTGATGTGTTGCGTCGGCCGCGTCTGGTCATCGAGCAGTTGCGCTTCATCGGTAACGATTCGTTCATCATCATCGCCGTATCGGGGCTATTTGTCGGTTTCGTGCTTGGTCTCCAGGGCTATTACACGCTCAATCGGTATGGGTCCGAGCAGGCGCTGGGCCTGCTGGTGGCGCTTTCGCTGGTGCGCGAGCTGGGTCCGGTGGTCACGGCGCTGTTGTTTGCCGGACGGGCCGGGACGTCGCTGACCGCAGAAATCGGTCTGATGAAGGCCGGCGAGCAACTCATCGCCATGGAAATGATGGCGGTCGATCCGCTCGCCCGTGTGCTGGCGCCGCGCTTCTGGGCAGGCTTCATCGCCATGCCCTTGCTGGCAGCGATCTTCAGCGCGGTGGGCATTCTCGGGGGATACTTTGTCGGCGTGGGCCTGATCGGAGTCGATCCCGGCGCCTTCTGGTCGCAGATGCAGGCGGGCGTGGACGTGATGGACGACGTCGTCAATGGCGTCATCAAGAGTGTGGTGTTCGGCGTGGCGGTGACATTCATCGCGCTGTTCCAGGGCTACGAGGCCAAGGCGACGCCAGAGGGTGTGTCTAGGGCAACCACGCGGACGGTGGTGATTGCCTCGCTGGCCGTGCTGGCGCTGGACTTTGTGCTGACGGCGCTGATGTTCAGCTGACGCGCGGCGGATTCAACGAGAAACAACTATGCGTAAGAGCCTCCTCGATTTCTGGGTCGGACTGTTCGTGCTGGCGGGCATCGTGGCCCTGCTGTTTCTGGCGCTCAAGGCCGGGAACATGAGCGCGTTCTCCTTTGCCAAGACGTACCAGGTGAAGGCCTCCTTCGACAACATCGGCGGTTTGAAGGTGCGCGCGCCGGTCAAGAGCGCGGGCGTCGTGGTCGGCCGCGTGTCGAAGATCCTGTTTGACGACAAGACGTATCAGGCGACCATCGTGCTGGACATGGACCAGCGTTATCAGTTTCCTAAAGACAGCTCGGCCAAGATTCTGACGTCTGGCCTGCTGGGCGAGCAGTACGTCGGTATCGAGCCGGGTGGCGACTCGGCCATGCTGGCCGGCGGCAGCAAGATCACCATGACGCAGTCGGCGGTGGTGCTGGAAAACCTGATCAGCCAGTTTCTCTACAGCAAGGCGGCAGATGCCGGCGCGGGCAGCAGCAACGGGAGTGCCGGCGGCGCCAAGCCAGCCGGGGGTAGTGGGAGTCAATAAATCATGAAAACAACACCGTTCTTCCGCGCGCCGCGCGTTGTGCTCCAGGCTGCGCTGGCCGCGATGGCCGGGGCCACGATGCTGCTGGCAGGCTGCGCCACCGGCCCGAACGCCAATCCGGCCGATCCGATCGAGCCGTTCAACCGCGAGGTCTTCCGCATCAACGAAGACTTTGACAAGGGTGTGCTCAAGCCCGTTGCGCAAAAATATGTCGATGTGGTGCCGTCGCCCGCTCGCACGGCCGTGTCGAACTTCTTTTCCAACGCCGGCGACGTCTACTCGGCCGTCAATAACCTGCTGCAATTGAAGGGCACGGCTGCGCTGGAAGACACCATGCGCGTGGCCATCAACACCGTGCTGGGCCTCGGCGGCTTGATCGACATTGCCTCGGATGCCGGCCTATCCAAACACAAGGAAGACTTCGGCCAGACGCTGGGTGTGTGGGGTGTGCCGGCAGGTCCGTACATTGTCTGGCCGTTGCTGGGCCCGAGCACCGTGCGGGATACCGCGGGCTTCCTCGTCGACTGGCAAATGGATCCGCTCACGTACTTTGACAGCACGGCGACGTATTCCTTGGCCGTGCTGCGGGTGGTCGACGTGCGTGCCAGCCTGCTCGGCGCAAGCAATGTGCTGGAGCAGGGCGCTGTCGACAAATACACCTTCCTGCGCGACGCCTACCTGCAGCGTCGCCGCTACCTGATCTATGACGGCAACCTGCCGGAAGACAGCGACGGGGCCAAGCCCGAAGACGTCGAGGGTGGCAGCGGCACGGTGGCGCCCTCCCGCCGCTTCACGCCCAACTGGCCTAACTGGCCGATCTTCCGGCGCTGATCGGCCACTCGTAACAGTGTTGCCTCAATGGTGACAAGGCGTAAAAGGGAGCGGTGGTTCGCGAACCAGATCGCGCGTGCTCTGTTCTAATTGCCGCCCCCCTATTGCTGCGGTGCCGCCGCATGCAAATCGAGAATCACACAAGAAGGACGCGATATGTTGAAGACTTTCCTCCGCTCCCTGTTTTCGGGCCTTGCGCTGACGGCAGTCATGGCTGCCTCCCCCGTCCATGCCCAGGAAGCTGATGCTCAGAGCACCGTCAAGACGGCGGTGGATGACGTGTTGTCTACCATCAAGGGCGATCCGGACTTGCGCAACGGCAACATGGCCAAGGTCTACCGGCTCGTTGACCAGAAGATCGTCCCGCGCACGGACTTCACTCGCACCACCCGGATCGCCATGGGCCGCTACTGGAACCAGGCGACGCCCGAGCAGCAACAGCAGATCCAGGACGGCTTCAAGACGTTGCTGATCCGCACCTATGCCGGGGCACTCTCGAACGTGAAGAACCAGACGGTCTCGTACAAACCATTCCGTGCCGCAGCGGATGACACCGATGTGGTGGTGCGATCCACGGTCAACAACAACGGCGAGCCGGTAGCGCTGGACTATCGACTGGAGAAGACGCCGGCCGGCTGGAAGGTGTACGACATCAACATCAGCGGCCTGTGGCTGTCCGAGACGTACAAGAACCAGTTTGCTGATGTCATCAGCAAGCGCGGCGGCGTTGGCGGCTTGGTGAGCTTCCTGAACGAACGCAACGCGCAACTCGAGAAGGGGCCGGCAAAATAGGCCGCCTTCCGGTAAAATCCAAAACAGTGGTCAATTTGGCCGCTGTTTCTTTTTTGATGCGACCATGTTGACCTTGTCCGGCCCGCTGACCCACCGTGAAGCGCCGCGCATCCTGCGCGAGGGCGAGGCGCAACTTGGCCAGGCGCAGGCGTCTGGCGCGGCAACCCTGCGCGTTGATTGCGCCGGGCTATCGCAGGTTGATTCCTCGGCGCTTGCGGTGCTGCTGTCGTGGCAGCGCACGGCACAGGCGGCCGGTGTCGCGCTGGATATCGCAGGCGCACCCCGGGCGCTTTCCAATCTTGCCACGCTGTACGGCGTGGAATCCCTGCTGGCGATCGCACCGGCCTCGGCGGACCACCCCTACGCTCGACATTGAGGCGGCGTCCGGTGCGGGGCGATTTCCCTCGCATCGCGATGCCGCGCTCCGGCCGGGGCGCTGCGCGCGCCTGCGGCGACCCTGGCGCGGCGCTGCTAGCCGTGCCGCTGTCTGTTGGTGCAGTTCCCCTATAATTCTGGGTTTGTCGCTCTGCCGACGCCAAGTACGGCGTACCGTTCTGTGGTGATCAAGCCGATCCGCAGGGGTAAGATGCGCAGAGTAGTTCACTTTTTCGGCCATGAAAGCCATCGAAATTGCTGACGTCCGCAAGCGCTACAAGTCGTTGCAAGCGCTCAAGGGCGTGAGCCTCTCAGTTGAGCAGGGCGAGTTTTTCGGTCTGCTCGGTCCCAACGGCGCGGGCAAGACCACGCTGATCTCCATCCTCGCGGGGCTGAATCGCGCCGATTCCGGCAGCGTCCGCGTGCTGGGTCACGACGTTGTTTCCGACTACCGCACCGCCCGCCGCAAGCTCGGCGTGGTGCCCCAGGAGCTGGTATTCGACCCGTTCTTCACGGTGCGCGAGACGTTGCGCCTGCAGTCGGGCTACTTCGGTCTGACCAAGAACGACGACTGGATCGACGAGGTCATGGCCAACCTGGACCTGACCAACAAGGCCGACGCCAACATGCGTGCCCTGTCGGGTGGCATGAAGCGCCGCGTGCTGGTAGCGCAGGCGCTGGTACACCGTCCGCCTGTGATCGTGCTCGATGAGCCGACTGCCGGGGTTGACGTCGAACTGCGCCAGACGCTGTGGAAGTTCATCTCACGCCTGAACCGAGAGGGCCATACCGTCGTGCTGACCACGCACTACCTCGAAGAGGCGGAATCGCTGTGCGACCGCATCGCCATGCTCAAGTTTGGCGAGGTGGTGGCGCTCGATCGCACCGCCAACCTGCTGTCGCAGTTCGCGGGGCTGCAACTGGTGCTGAGCTTTGCCAAGGGCGCGTTGCCGGCGTCGCTCGAAGCGCTGCGCCTGCCGGGCAACCACGGTGAGCGCGGGGTGCGCCTGCGCCTGTCGGGTTATGGCGAGGTGGAGCAGATTCTGTCCACCTGCCGTCTGGCCGGCTGCGAGATCGACGACATGGAAATCGCCAAGGCGGACCTGGAGGACGTGTTCGTGCAGATCATGCGCCGCGAGGGCGGACTCCCCACCGTGCCGCACATGCCCGAGACCGCGCTGGAGCCCGCCGCATGAATACGATTCCTGAGAGCCTGCCGGGCCGCTGGATCGGCTTTCGCACGTTGCTGTATAAGGAGGTGCTGCGCTTCTGGAAGGTGAGCTTCCAGACCGTGGCCGCACCGGTGCTGACCGCGCTGCTGTATCTGCTGATCTTCGGCCACGTGCTGGAAGACCGCGTGAAGGTGTTCGACCAACTGAGCTATACCGCCTTCCTGGTGCCGGGCCTGGTGATGATGAGCGTGCTGCAGAACGCGTTTGCCAACAGTTCGTCGTCGCTCATCCAGTCGAAGATCACCGGCAACCTGGTGTTCATCATGCTGCCGCCGCTGTCGCATTGGGAGATGTTCGGCGCCTACGTGTCTGCTTCCGTGATTCGCGGCTTGGCCGTGGGTACGGGCGTGTTGCTCGTGACGACGTGGTTCGCGCATCTGCATTTCGCGCAGCCGCTGTGGATCATTGTCTTTGCCGTGCTGGGCGCGGCTGTGCTGGGCACACTCGGGCTGATTGCCGGCATCTGGGCGGAAAAGTTCGACCAGCTCGCGGCGTTCCAGAACTTTCTGATCGTGCCGGCCACCTTCCTGGCGGGCGTGTTCTATTCGATCCATTCGCTGCCGCCGTTCTGGCAGGCGGTGTCCCACGCCAACCCGTTCTTCTACATGATCGACGGCTTCCGCTACGGCTTCTTCGGTGTGTCCGATGTGCCGGTGGCGACGAGCCTCGCCGTGATGTTGATCGCGCTGGTCGTGGTGGGGGGGATTGCCCTGCAGATGCTGCGCACGGGCTACAAGCTGCGCCATTGATGCGTCAACAACACCATGAACGACGCACACCCTAACGTTTTCTGGAGAAGGGAAGGCCATGTTGCCCACACCCGAACAAGTCAAGCAGTACATTGAAACCGGCCTGCCGTGCGAGCACCTCGAAGTCGAGGGCGACGGTCAGCACTTCTTTGCCACCATCGTCAGTGCGCAGTTCGAAGGCAAGCGCTTGATCCAGCGCCACCAGCTCGTCTATGCCGCGCTGGGTGAACGGATGCGCGCGGAGATCCACGCGTTGTCCATGAAGACGCTGACGCCGGCAGAGTGGAAGTCCTGATGGCCGAGCTTGATCCCACACCGGTCAATACGCAAACCGATTCCGACCCGGCGCACACAGCGCGCCCCGCACGACGTGACGTCTCGCTCATGGACAAACTGCTGATCGAAGGCAATGGCCCGCTGTCGGGCGAAATTCGCGTGTCTGGCGCCAAGAACGCCGCGCTGCCCATCATGTGCGCTGCGCTGCTGACGCCGGAGCCGCTGGTGCTGCACAACGTGCCCAATCTGCAGGACGTGCGCACGATGCTCAAGCTGCTGCGTCAAATGGGGGTGGAGGGCGCGCTGGACGGCCACCACCTCACGCTTGATGCCGCCTCCATCCACACGCCCGAAGCACCGTACGACCTGGTGAAGACCATGCGTGCATCGATCCTGGTGCTGGGCCCGCTGCTGGCGCGCTTCGGCCACGCCCGGGTGTCGCTGCCGGGCGGCTGCGGCATTGGTGCGCGCCCGGTCGATCAGCACATCAAGGGCCTGCAGCAGATGGGCGCCGAGATCGTCATCGAACACGGCTACATCGAGGCCAGGCTCGCTGATGGCGCCAAGCGTCTGCGCGGTGCGCGCATCGTCACCGACATGGTGACGGTGACCGGCACCGAAAACCTGCTGATGGCCGCCGCGCTCGCCGACGGCGAAACTGTGCTCGAAAACGCCGCACGTGAGCCCGAGGTGACCGACCTGGCGAATCTGCTCGTCAAGATGGGCGCGCGCATCGAGGGTATCGGCACCGACCGCCTGGTGATCCTGGGTGTCGAATCGCTGCGCGGCGCCGAGCACACCGTGATTGCTGATCGCATCGAAGCCGGTACGTTCCTGTGCGCCGTGGCAGCCGCCAGCGGCGACGTGACGCTGCGCGGCGTGCCGCCGGGCATCCTGGATGCCGTGCTCGACAAGCTGCGCGAAGCGGGGGCGACGCTTACCACCGGCGACGACTGGATTCGCATACAGATGACCGGCCGTCCAAAGGCCGTCAGCTTTCGCACCTCGGAA
>JAGWNU010000083.1 GCA_028871175.1 Burkholderiaceae bacterium
CGCGTTCCCGGTGCACGACATTGCCGCAGCACGCGCGTTCTACGGTGGTGTCCTCGGCTGTCCGGAGGGCCGCAGCGCGCCGGACTGGGTCGATTTCAATTTTTACGGCCATCAGATCGTCGCGCATCTGGCACCCGAGGAGGCCGGCCATCGCAAGACCAGCGCCGTCGATGGTGACGCCGTGCCGGTGCGGCATTTCGGCGTCGTGCTGTCCATGCCGGAGTGGGATGCCGCCGCCAACAAGCTGCGCGCTGCGGGCGTCGACTTCATCACCGAGCCGCACATCCGCTTCAAGGGCGAGGTGGGCGAGCAGGCCACGATGTTCTTCCTCGATCCGTCGGGCAACGCGCTGGAGATCAAGGCATTCGCCAATATGGCATCGCTGTTCGCCAAGTGACGAGCGCGGGCGCGCGTATGCTTGGGTTTTCGCATTGATGCGCGCGCCCCATGCTCCGAGAACTCAAAACCTTCATTGCGGTTGCGCGGCACGGCACGTTCGCCGGCGCGGGCGAGCGCATCGGCCTCACGCAATCTGCCGTCAGCGCGCAGATTCAGCGCCTGGAAGCATCGCTGGGCTTCCAGTTGTTCGACCGCACCGGCCGCTCGGCCACGCTCAACGCGGCCGGGCGCGATGCACTCGCGCAGGCCGAACAGATCGTCACCCTGTACGACCGCCTGGGCGACCAGGCCAGCGGCAACGAGCAGCGCGGCCTTGTGCGCATCGGCGCGATCGCCTCGGTGCAGGCGTCCTTCCTGATCGATGCATTGGTGCGGTTCCGGCTGGAGTTTCCGCATTGCCGCACGCGCATCGTGCCCGGCGTGTCGCTGGATCTGCTCGGCCTGGTGGATGCAGGTGAGATCGACATGGCCGTGCTGATTCGCCCGCCGTTTGGCGTGCCGGCGGATCTTGAATGGCGCACGCTCGTTGCCGAACCGTTCGTGCTGCTCGTGCCCGACAGCGTGCCGGGTGATGACTGGCGCGTGCTGCTTGGACACCAGCCTTTCATTCGTTACGACCGCCGCTCGTTCGGAGGCCGCCGCGTCGACCAGTTCCTGCGCGACCAGCACATCACCACGCATGACGTGATCGAGCTGGACGAGCTGCAAGGCATGACGCAGCTCGTCGCGCGCGGACAGGGCGTGGCGCTTGCACCGCAGACTGCCGCCCAGGGCGCATGGCCGCCCGGCGTGCGGGCCATCGACCTGGGCAACGACACGTTCACCCGCGAGATCGGCCTGATCGAGCGCCCGCGGCATAGCCGCCAGCCCATCGCCGGCCGCCTGGCCGATTGCATCGACGAGGCCGCCCGCGCGCCATGACGCGTATGTGATACCCGGCATGGCGCGGGGTGACGTTGACCAACCGTTATATCGGCTCGTATATTACGCCCCATCTTTCCTTTACGGAGCCGGGTATCTCATGCCGTGTTTCTCGCTGAGGTTCGCGTTTCGGGCGCCGGTGCGCGCCGCGGGGTGGGTGGCTGCGCTGTCGCTGGGGCTGGCCGCGCCGGCTCATGCGGCGGACCTTGTGGTGTCAGCCGCCGCGAGCCTGACCAACGCATTCAAGGCAATTGCGCAGCAATACGAAGCGCAGCATCCGGACACCAAGGTCGTGCTGAACTTCGGAGCGTCGGACGTACTGATGCAGCAGATCGCGCGCGGCGCCCCGGCCGATGTGTTTGCCTCCGCCGATCAGCAGGCGATGGACAAGGCCGTGGCCGAGAAGGTGATCAAGCCCGAATCGCGCCACGACTTCGTGGCCAACCAGCTCGTGCTGATCGTGCCCGCCACGGGCACGGTGCCCGTGCATGCGCTGGCTGATCTGACCCGGCCCGAAGTGAAGCGCGTGGCGATCGGCAATCCGGCATCGGTGCCGGTCGGCCGCTATGCCAAACGTGCGCTGGATGCGGCCCAGCTCTGGGAGCCGGTCTCGGCCAAGGCGGTGCTGGCGCAGAACGTGCGCCAGGCGCTGGACTACGTATCGCGCGGCGAGGTCGAAGCCGGCCTGGTGTTCTCCACCGATGCCGCCATCGCCGCCGACAAGGTGAAGGTGGCGAGCGCCGTGCCGCTGAATGTGCCGCTCACCTACCCGATCGCCGTGACGTCGGGCACGAAGCAGCCGCAACAGGCGACCGACTTCGTGGCGTTTGTGATGTCGCCTGCAGGGCAGGCGGTGCTTGCCAAATACGGTTTCCTGAAGCCCTGATCGATCAGGCCGTGGCCGGCTGGCCGGCACGCCCGGCGTCCTGCTTGGGCGTGCGATGAATGCGCAGCACCAAGAAGGCGCCGGCCACGCACAGACCGCCGGAGATCATCGACGACAGCGTGTAGTTGCCCAGCGAGGCGCGCATCATGCCCGCACCCAGCGTCGCGAACGCCGCGCCCAGTTGGTGGCCGGCCACGATCCAGCCGAACACGATGGGCGCGGCGGCCTTGCCGAACACGTCGTTGGTCAGGCGCACGGTGGGCGGCACGGTGGCGATCCAGTCCAGCCCGTAGAAGATGGCAAACACGGGCAGGCCGAAGAATTCGAAGCCGAACGCATACGGCAGGTAGATCAGCGAGAGCCCGCGCAGGCCGTAGTACCAGAACAGCAGCACGCGGCTGTTGTAACGGTCGGACAGCCAGCCCGACAGCGTGGTCCCGACCAGGTCGAAGATCCCCATGGCCGCCAGCAGACTCGCGCCCTTCACTTCAGAGAACCCGTGGTCCGCGCACATGGCGATGAAGTGCGTGCCGATGTAGCCGTTGGTGCTTGCGCCGCAGATGAAGAAGCTCGCGAACAGCAGCCAGAAGTCGCGCTTACGCATGGCCTGCACGAGCGTCTGCATGGCCAGCGAGATGGGGTTGGCGCGCGGGCCCTGGCTGGTTTCCGGCGCATCGGCGGGCTCGCCATAGGTGCGCAGGCCCACGCTCCTGGGTGACTCCGGCAGCAGCAGCGCCACGATCGGCAGCAGCAGCGCCAGCGCACCCGCCACGATCAGCACCACCGGGCGCCAGCCGTAGTGCTCCACCACCGCCGCCATCATCGGCAGGAACACGAGCTGGCCCGTAGCCGAGCTGGCGGTGAGAATCCCCATCGCCAGGCCCCGGTGCGACGTGAACCAGCGGTTGACCACCGTCGCGCCCAGGGTGATGGCTGCCACGCCGGTGCCGCCGCCAACCATGACGCCCCACAGCAGCACCATCTGCCACGGCTCGTGCATCATCGCCGAGAGCGCCGTGCCCGACACCAGCACCGCCAGCGCGCCGAGCACGGTGGGGCGGATGCCGAAGTACTGCATCGACGCGGCCGCAAACGGGCCCGTCAGTCCATACAGCGCAATGCCGATCGAGATGGCCAGCGAGATCGTGCTGCGGCTCCAGCCGAACTCGTGCTCCAGCGGCAGCATCATCACGCTGGGCGTGGCGCGGGTGCCGGCCGCACACAGCAGGATCAGGAACACAACGGCCAGGGCGATCCAGCTGTAGTGAAAACGTGGGGCGATGAGGCGGGCAAGTCGCTGCATGGGGTATCCGTTTCTTGTTGTGGCGACAATGACTTTTTCGTTACCGACCGGTAACAACGTGGTTGCGATAGTAGGTACCGCTCGGTAACATGTCAAGCAGCATCGAATGTCACTGGCGCGGCCGGGGTTTGCCCCGCTGCCGTGCCTGCAGGAGCACCATCATGGCAGCACGCGGCCCACGCACCGTTTCCACCGTTGAACAACCCAAGCCCGGCCCGCGCCGCATCAGCGGTGAAGACGCGCACGCCAGCCTGCTCGAGGCGGCGCGCCAGCTGTTCTACTACGAAGGCGTGCGTGCCGTGGGCGTCGAGGCCGTGGTCGAGAAGGCCGGTGTCAACAAGATGAGCCTGTACCGCCAGTTCAAGTCGAAGGACGACCTCGTGCTCGCGTACCTGGAGCGCAGCGACGAGAGCTTCTGGGGCTACTTCGACAACAGCATGGCCAAACACCCGGATGACGCCCGTGCGCAGCTGCTGCAGTTCTTCATCGATGTCTCGGAAAGGGCGTCGCGCCCGGGTTATCGCGGTTGCCCGTTCGTGAACGTGGCAGCCGAGTTTCCCGATCTGTCGCACGCCGCGCGGCAGTTCGTCCAGCGCAACAAGGCGCGGCTGCTGGCGCGGCTGCGCGAGCGTGCCGAAGCCGCCGGCGCCGCCGACCCCGATGCGCTGGCCGACGATCTGGCCTTCCTGATCGAAGGGGCGTACACCGCCAGCCAGACCTTCGGGACCGACGCACCGCGCCTCATCAAGTGCCTGCCGCGCACGGCCCGCGTGCTGCTCGATGCCAACATCCCGGCGCGCTGATTGGCGCAGCGTTTGCTGAAGCGTTGTCGGCGCGTGTTGTAGCGGCGGCACCCCGCCCAAACATGGGCAAGCTGGTTCCACACGATGCCGCTACACTCGCTGGCATTGTTGCTCTGGCCGCACCTCATTCGATGACGCCCAACCAAGTTCCGCTTTCGCCCGTACGCACGGCGCCGGCCGCCGGCATGCAGCCGTCGTCTTTGCCTGCCGCGCTCCTGCAGGCGCAACGCGCGCTCGATCGCATCGTGCTGGGCAAGCCGCTGCAGATCCGGCTGGCGCTGGCGTGCCTGCTGTCTCGCGGGCACCTCTTGCTCGAAGACTTGCCGGGGGTGGGCAAGACCACGCTGGCGCACGCGCTGGCCCGTACGCTCGGCCTGCAATACCAGCGCGTGCAATTCACCAGCGACCTGCTCCCCGCTGACCTGATCGGCGTGTCGATCTACGTGAAAGAGAAGGGCGCCTTCGAGTTCCATCCGGGCCCGCTGTTCGCGCAAGTGGTGCTGGCCGACGAGATCAACCGCGCCACGCCCAAGGCGCAGAGCGCCCTGCTCGAAGCCATGGCCGAAGGGCAGGTCACGCACGATGGTGCGACGTACCCGCTGCCCGAACCGTTCTTCGTGATCGCGACGCAAAACCCACTCAACCAGATCGGCACGCATCCGCTGCCCGAGTCGCAGCTCGACCGTTTCACGATGCGGCTATCGCTCGGCTACCCCGATCAGCATTCGGAGCGCGCGCTCTATCTGGGTGGCGGCGCGCGGCAGGACATCGAGCCGGTGCTGACCGCCGCACAGGTTGTCGCATTGCAGGCCGGCGCGGATGCCGTGCACGCGGCGCCGGCGCTGGTCGACTACGTGCTGGCACTGGTCAACGCCACGCGCACCGACGCGCAGGTGCAGATGGGCCTGTCGCCGCGTGCGGGGCTCGCGCTGCTGGCCGCCGCACGTGCGTGGGCTCTGATCGACGGCCGCGACGCGGTGTTGCCCGAAGACGTGCAGGCCGTGTTCACGGCCGTGGCCGCGCACCGGCTGCTGCCCACGGGTGGCACGCTTTCGGCGACTGCCCTGGCGCAGCGGCTGCTCGATACCGTGGCCATCCCCTGAGCGGTGGGCGCCATGGCGCGTGTCGCTTCCGTGCTGGCGGTGCCGCTGCGCGCGCTGGGTGCCGTGCTGGCTGCGTTGCCGGGCGTCCGCCTGGCGCGGACGCGCGTGCAGCGCTTTCTGCAGCGGCCGCGCACGCCGCGTGAAGGCCGCATCCGCCTCGACCGCAATCACGTCTACATCCTGCCCACCGGAGCGGGGGCCAGCTTTGCGTTGCTGCTGATCGTGATGCTGCTGACTTCCCTGAACTACAACGTGAGCCTGGGCTTCCTGCTGACGTTCGTGCTGGCAGGCGTGGCAGCCTCCGCCATGTGGCAGACGCATCGCAACCTGGTGGACCTGGAGGTGCGCGGCGCAGTGGGCGAAGCCGTCTTCGCGGGGCACGCACTGAACGTGAGTGTGGCGCTGGCCAACGTCACGCCGTGGGCGCGCGTCGGGGTGGACGTGAGCGCGCGCGAGGCCGCCGCGGTGGAGACGTCGCTCGATGCGCGGGATGCCATCGTTGCGGCGCTGTCATTCGCGGGGCAGCCTCGCGGGTGGTTCCGCCTGCCGCGCCTGACGGTGTCGACGCGCTTTCCGCTCGGACTGTTCCGGGCGTGGAGCTATGCCGATGCCCCGCTCACCCTCCTGGTCTATCCCGCGCCCGAGCCCGCTGCGCCGCCGCTGCCCGCGAGCTTCGTGCCCGACCCGGGCGAAGAGCCCAGCGCGACCACCCCCCGTACCCACGTCGAAGACGCCGTCGATCAGCTTCGCCCCTACCGTCCTGGCGACCCGCTGCGCAGCATCGCGTGGAAGCACAGCGCGCGGCTGGACACCTGGATGAGCCGCACCGGCCAGCAGGTGCATCACGCGCAGTGTGTCCTCGCGTGGGATGCGCTTCCAGCGTCGATGCATGTGGAGCAACGGCTGTCGCGGCTGTGCGCCTGGGTGCTGGCCGCGGAGCAGGGCATGGCCGGCGAAGCACCGGAATACACGCTGAGTCTGCCCGGTATCACGCTCGGTCCGTCGCGCGGCCCGGCGCATCGGGATGCCTGCCTGCGCGCATTGGCGCTGTGGGGTAAGCCGGCCATGCCGGAGGACGCGTCGTGAGCCTTGCGACCGGGACTCCCGTGTTCGGCCCGACGCGCGCGCTCACGCACCGCGAGCACGGCTGGCTGATCGCTCAGCTTGCGATTGTGCTGGCCCCGCTGCTGCGCGCGCTCCCTCTGGTGACATGCGCGGTGTTCGGGGTGCTGCTGCTCCTGCGTACGCTGTTGTGGGTGCGCCGCGCACCGTTGCCGGGTAAATGGGTGCTGGGGCTGACCGGCCTTGCCACGCTGCTCGTCACGCTGGCGCTGGCCCTGCGCACCGGCGGAAATATCGGGCGCGATCTCTCTGTGGCCCTGCTGGGCGCGTTTCTCGTGCTCAAGCTCATGGAATCGCACACCGTGCGCAACGGCATTCTCGTGACGCAGTTGTGCTGCTTCCTGCTGCTCTCGCAGGTGCTGTTCGACCAGCCGCCGTGGCTGGCCGCCACCATGCTGGCGACGGCGGCGCTGTTGCTGCGCAACTGGCTGCTGCTGTTGCATCCACAGGCGCGCCTGCGCGTCTCGCCGGTGCGTGTGCTGATCCGCTTGGTCGCGATGGGCCTGCCGTGCGCGGCGGTGCTGTTCCTGCTGTTCCCGCGCCTGGACCACCCGCTCTGGAGCCTGCCGCGATCGGCCGAAACCGGCACCAGCGGTATCTCCGACCGCATGGCACCGGGTTCGATCGGCCAACTGATCCTGTCGGACGATCTCGCATTCCGTGCCGACTTCAGCGGTACGCCGCCCCCGCTCGACACGCTCTATTGGCGCGGCATGGTGTTGTGGCGTTTTGACGGCCAGGCATGGACTGCCGTCTCCATTCGGCAGCGGCCTGCGCGTGGGGGCGTACCCGATTCTGCGGACAGCGCAGGCGCCGCGCCCGACGCCGTCAACTACAACATCACGCTGGAGGCGACGCACCAGCGCTGGCTGTTCGCGCTCGATCGTGGCGTGTCGATCGACGCACGCGACGACATTGGCCGCAGTATCGATACGGAGTTCATCAGCAAGCAGCCGCTCGACCAGCGGATGCGCTACCACGCGCGTTCGCGCCTGCCCGATCGCAATCGCGTGGACGATGCACAGCCGCTCGATCCGTTCACGCAGCAGTTGGCGCTCGCGCTGCCGCCCGGCAACCCGCAGGCACGCGCGCTTGCCGCGCAGTGGGCCGGGTTGCCGCCCGCCGAGCGTGTGTCGGCCGCACTCAGGCTGTTTGGTCGCGCCCCGTTTGCCTACACGCTCCAACCCGAGCCCCTGCAGGGCCAGCAGATCGACGATTTCCTCTTTCGCACACACCGCGGCTTCTGTGAGCACTACGCGGGCAGCTTTGTCTTCCTGATGCGCGCGGCGGGCGTGCCGGCACGCGTGGTGGTGGGCTACCTCGGCGGCGAGGTGAACGCCATGAGCGGCGACATCATCGTGCGTCAGTCTGATGCGCACGCGTGGGCGGAGGTGTGGCTGGCCGGCCGTGGCTGGGTGCGCGTGGACCCGACCGCCGCCGTCGCGCCGCAGCGCGTCGAGCGCGGGCTGGCCGCCGCCGTTCCTGCCAGCGAGTTCCGCTCGCGCCGCGTGAAGGAGCCCACGTGGCTGCGCAGCGTGCGCTGGGGGCTGGACGGCCTCATCAGCGGCTGGAACCGCTGGGTGCTCGGCTACGACCGCACTCGGCAGGCCCAGCTGTTCGCGTGGCTCGGCCTGGATGCCGCCGACCCGCGTGCGGTCCTGTGGGGTGTGTCGGCGATCTTTCTGCTGGCCGCATTGCCCCTGTTGTGGCAGCAGCGCAAGCCCAGGCTTGATCCGGTGCAGGCGCAGTGGCAACGTCTGTGCGACCGCCTGGCACGGCACGGATGTGCACGCGGTCCGGCGGAAGGGCCCATCGCCTACGCCGAGCGTGCCGCCGCGCAGTTTCCAGCAGCGGCACCAGCGCTGCGACAGGCCGCCGCCGGCTATGTCGCCCTCCGCTACGGCCGTGACGATGGTGACGCTCGGGCGCGGGCGCAGCGTTTCACCGAGTGGCGCACTGCCCTCGCGCGAGTCCGCCTGCGCTAACGTCGTCACGCTGTCGATCCGCCCAAAGAAGCTGCCCCAGGTGCGGGCAGGTTTGCGGTTTCTCGCGTGTGGTGGCCCCAAGGGGCGGCAAGCGACACCGTTACAGCGCGCCACCACGTTGATCCGCTCGCGCCGCCCGCAGCGCGCCTGGCCTGCCTGTCAGTTCGTCTCCCGCCGCCACGAGGCGACGGGCAGCCGGGCGGGGGAATGCGTGCCGATTATGTAACGCAGATAAGGTAATTTAGATGTGGCACTCGAAACATAATCGATTTTTCTGCGTGGATTCGCGAACGTTTGCGGTGTCGTATTGGCTGGGCCGGCGGGATGCGATCGCCCCGCAGTGCCGCCTGTGGCGTGCCACCGCAGCGTTTGACAATGTTTGCAATCAAACAGCAGCCTGCTGAATAGACTGCATTTCAAGCCGATATCAGTGAATGCGTGGGTATTTGAAACGCGACGGGGTTGGCTCAGTCGGCGCATGATTCTGCGCATTTTTGAAACGGGAGGCTGATATGAAGACAAAACATCGTGGTGCACTGCTGTCTGCCACGCTCGCCGGGCTGCTGATTCTGGGCGGTTGCGCCAGTTCCGGCTCCGGCGACATGAGCGGGACGAGCGGCTCGAGCGGCGACGGCAGCTCGGCCAGCAGTGGCGGAGGCTCAGGGTCGACCGGCTCGGGCGGAACGGCCACGACGGCATCCAACACCCCCACCGGCACCGTCGCCTACAAGAGTGGCGGCGTGCTGACCGCCTCCGGCGGTGCGATCAGCAGTCTGGGTTCCACCATTGGCAGCAGCAACGTACCCAGTGCGTCCGCGCTGGGCAACGTCGTCGGCGGTGTCGGCAGTACGGTTTCCGCGCTCGGCACGGGCGTGCAGTCCGGTCTGGGCAGCATGGGCACGAACCCCAACCCGGTCGGCACCACCGTGTCAAGCACCGGCAATGTCGTGACCGAAGCAGGCAAGACGGTTGAAGCCACTGGCAGCCTGGTGAGCGGCGTGGGGTCGGGTCCGCTGCAGCCGCTGTCGCCGGTGACGACGCCGGTGGGCGGCGGGGTCTCGCAAGTGGGTCAGGCGGTGGCCAACGCGGGCGGCACGCTGGGCACGGCCTTGTCGACGGGGCCGGTGGAACAGGTGACGCAGCAGGTCAGTTCTGCCGTGGTGCCGCTGACGTCGCAAGTGACCACCGCCACGCAGACGCTGGGCAACAGCACCGGTCTGGGTACGCCTGCCAAGAACCTGCTGGAGATGGTAGGTGACGATGTCGCCAACGCGGGGACATCATTGACCGCCACGAACGCCCCGGTCGTCTCCGGCCTGGGCGGCGTGGTCACGGCGACGGGCAACACGGTAGGGGCCCTCGGCGGCCTGTTGGCTGGCGGTAGCACCTCGGGCAGTCCGTTGGCTCCGATCACGAATGCGTTGGGCGGGTCGCCAACCGCTGGCGGCACGGCGCCGATTGGCTCGCTGGTCACCAGTGTGGGCACGTCCGTCACGTCCACGGGCGCCAGCACGCCGCTGGCACCTGTGACGGGCACGGTGGGCGGCGCACTGACCACCATCGGCGGAGCCCTGCCGCACTGAGCGCGGCCCTGCAATGCAAATGGGCCAGCAAGGCTGGCCCATCCCCAAGCCGTTCATGCGCGAGCTGAACGGCTTGTTTCTTTGTTGCTCCAGCTCAGGCGCCCGGCACGCGCACCCAGCCTTCCATCAGCACGCGCGCGCTGCGGCTCATGATGGCCTTGGTCACCGTCCATTCGCCGTCCACCAGCTTGGCCTCGGCACCCACGCGCAGCGTGCCCGACGGATGCCCGAAGCGCACCGCACCACGTTCTCCGCCGCCGGCCGCCAGGTTGACCAGCGTGCCAGGAATGGCCGCTGCCGTGCCGATGGCCACCGCCGCCGTGCCCATCATCGCGTGGTGCAGCTTGCCCATCGACAGCGCGCGCACCAGCAAGTCCACATCGCCCGCGCCGACCTGCTTGCCGCTCGACGCCACGTAGTCTTTTGGCGGTGCGACAAACGCCACCTTCGGGGTGTGCTGCCGCGTGGCGGCTTCATCGATGCTCTTGATCAGCCCCATGCGCACCGCGCCGTGCGCGCGGATGGTCTCGAACATCGCCAGCGCCTTCGCATCGCCGTTGATGGCGTCCTGCAGCTCGGCGCCGGTGTAGCCGATGGCCTCTGCGTTGATGAAGATCGTCGGGATGCCCGCGTTGATCATCGTCACCTTGAGCGTGCCCACGCCGGGCACGACCAGGTCGTCGACGAGGTTGCCGGTGGGGAACATCGCGCCGCCGCCGTCACCGTCTTCCTCGGCTGCGGGGTCGAGGAATTCGAGCTGCACTTCCGCCGCCGGGAAGGTCACGCCGTCCAGCTCAAAGTCGCCCGTCTCCTGCACCGCGCCGTTGGTGATGGGCACGTGCGCAATGATGGTCTTGCCGATGTTGGCCTGCCAGATGCGCACGATGGCGGTGCCGTTCTGCGGTACACGGCTCGCATCGACCAGGCCGTTGCTGATGGCAAAGGGGCCGACCGCTGCGGAGAGGTTGCCGCAGTTGCCCGACCAGTCCACGAACGGCTTGTCGATGGAGACCTGGCCGAACAGGTAATCGACGTCGTGGTCCGGGCGCGTGCTTTTGCTGAGGATCACCGTCTTGCTGGTGCTCGACGTGGCGCCGCCCATGCCGTCGATCTGCTTGCCGTACGGGTCGGGGCTGCCGATCACGCGCATGAGCAAGGCGTCGCGAGCAGCGCCGGGCTGCTGTGCTGCCGGCGGCAAGTCTTGCAAACGGAAGAACACGCCCTTGCTGGTGCCGCCACGCATGTACGTGGCGGGAATCTTCACTTGCGCGGGGTGGCTCATGCTGCCTCCTTCGAAGACTCAAGGAAGTCCTGTGCGAAACGCTGCAGCACACCGCCCGCTTCGTAGATCGACACTTCCTCGTCGCTGTCCAGGCGGCACGTGACGGGCACTTCCACGCGTTCGCCGTTCTTGCGGTGGATGACGAGCGTGAGGTCTGCACGCGGCTTGCGTTCGCCGATCACGTCATACGTTTCGGTGCCGTCAATGCCCAGCGTCAGGCGCGTGGTGCCCGGCTTGAACTCCAGCGGCAGCACGCCCATGCCGATCAGGTTCGTGCGGTGGATGCGCTCGAAGCCTTCGGCCACGATGGCTTCCACGCCAGCCAGGCGCACGCCCTTGGCGGCCCAGTCACGCGAGCTGCCCTGGCCGTAGTCGGCACCGGCAATCACGATCAGCGGTTGCTTGCGGTCCATGTAGGTCTCGATGGCTTCCCACATGCGCGTGACCTTGCCTTCGGGCTCGATGCGCGCCAGCGAACCCTTCTTCACCACGCCATCCACCACGGCCATCTCGTTGATGAGGGTCGGGTTGGCGAAGGTCGCGCGCTGGGCGGTCAGGTGGTCACCGCGATGGGTGGCGTACGAGTTGAAGTCCTCTTCCGGCAGGCCCATCTTGGCGAGGTATTCGCCGGCGGCGCTGCTGGCCAGGATGGCGTTGGACGGCGAGAGGTGGTCGGTCGTGATGTTGTCGCCCAGCACAGCCAACGGGCGCAGGCCCTTGAGCGTGCGTTCACCAGCCAGCGCACCTTCCCAATATGGCGGGCGGCGGATGTAGGTGCTCTGCGGGCGCCAGTCGTACAGCGGGCTCACCTTGGCGGTGCTTTCGCTGCGCTGCTCGAACATCGGGATGTACACCTTGCGGAACTGCTCCGGCTTGACCGACGCACGCACGATGGCGTCGATCTCTTCGTCGGTCGGCCACAGGTCCTTCAGCAGAATCGGCTTGCCGTTGGCATCGGTGCCGAAGCTGTCACGCTCGATGTCGAAACGCACCGTGCCCGCAATCGCATAAGCCACCACCAGCGGCGGCGATGCGAGGAACGCTTGCTTGGCATACGGGTGGATGCGGCCGTCGAAGTTGCGGTTGCCCGACAGCACGGCCGTGGCGTACAGGTCGCGATCGATGATCTCTTGCTGGATCTTCGGGTCCAGCGCGCCGCTCATGCCGTTGCAGGTGGTGCAGGCAAACGCGACGATGCCGAAGCCGAGCTTTTCGAGTTCGTGCTTGAGGCCGGCTTCTTCCAGATACAGCTCAACGGCCTTGGAGCCCGGCGCCAGCGAGCTTTTCACCCACGGCTTGCGCGTCAGCCCCAGGCGGTTGGCGTTGCGCGCCAGCAGCGCGGCGGCAATCACGTTGCGCGGGTTGCTGGTGTTCGTGCAGCTCGTGATGGCCGCGATGATGACCGCGCCATCCGGCATCTGGCCCGGCGTTTCTTCCCACTTGCCGGCGATGCCCTTGGCGGCCAGGTCGGTCGTTGCCACTCGCGCGTGCGGGTTGGACGGGCCGGCCATGTTGCGCACCACGCTCGACAGATCGAAGCGCAGCACGCGTTCGTATTCAGCGTGCTTGAGCGTGTCGGACCACAGGCCCGCGGTCTTGGCATACGTCTCGACCAGCTTGACCTGCTCGTCGGTGCGGCCGGTCAGGCGCAGGTAGTCGAGCGTGTTGTCGTCAATCGAGAACATCGCCGCGGTGGCGCCGTACTCGGGGGCCATGTTCGAGATGGTGGCGCGGTCGCCCAGCGTGAGCTTGGATGCACCTTCGCCGTAGAACTCGAGGTAGGCGCCCACCACCTTCTGCTTGCGCAGGAATTCGGTCAGCGCCAGCACGATATCGGTGGCGGTGATGCCGGGTTGGCGCTGGCCGGTCAGTTCCACGCCAATGATGTCCGGCAGGCGCATCCATGATGCGCGGCCGAGCATCACGTTCTCGGCTTCCAGGCCGCCCACGCCGATGGCGATCACGCCGAGTGCATCCACGTGCGGCGTGTGGCTGTCGGTGCCGACGCAGGTGTCGGGGTAAGCCACGCCGTCGTGAGCCTGGACGACGGGCGACATCTTCTCCAGGTTGATCTGGTGCATGATGCCGTTGCCCGCCGGGATCACGTCGACGTTCTTGAACGCGAGCTTGGTCCAGTCGATGAAGTGGAAGCGGTCTTCGTTGCGGCGGTCTTCAATGGCGCGGTTCTTGGCGAAGGCATCGGGGTCGAAGCCGCCGCACTCCACGGCCAGCGAGTGGTCGACGATCAACTGGACCGGCACCACCGGATTGACCTTGGCGGGGTCGCCGCCCTGGTCGGCAATGGCGTCGCGCAGGCCGGCCAGATCCACCAGCGCGGTCTGGCCCAGGATGTCGTGGCAGACCACGCGCGCCGGAAACCACGGGAAATCCAGATCGCGCTTGCGCTCGATGAGTTGCTTGAGCGAGTCGGTGAGGGTGGCGGGGTCGCAGCGGCGGACCAGGTTTTCGGCCAGCACGCGTGACGTGTAGGGCAGCTTGTCGTAGGCGCCTTGTTTGATGGCTTCTACAGCTTCGCGAGCGTCGAAGTAGTCGAGCTTTGTGCCGGGGAGGGGCGTTCTGTGGGTGGTATTCATGGTGCTTGTGCCTGCCTGGTGTTCGGTCTGCGGTTGATGCTGTTGTGCATCCGCCGGTTTCGTCCCCTGCCGGGGCCGACTCACTTTCTTTGTCTTGCCAAAGAAAGTAAGCAAAGAAAGGC
>JAGWNU010000084.1 GCA_028871175.1 Burkholderiaceae bacterium
AAGTTGGCGAACAACACCGTGAACCACAGCCACACCGATACGGCGAGGATGAAGCCCGCCGGCGCCTCGGCCTGGCCGCGCAGCGCCATGACCCACAGGATGGTGGTGAGGATGCTGCCGACGTAGACGACAAACATCACCGGGTTCTTGGCCTGCGCGCGCGGCGACAGCTTGCGGAAGCTGTCGACAATCGCAGGCTTGACCAGCGCCGACGAGAACATCGACAGCTTGCGCACATCCTTCGCGGACAGCGTCGTATGTGTACTGCGTGCATGCGGCTCAGCGCCTGCAGCAGTACCAGTAGCGGCGCTCGGCTCAAGCTTGTGCTTGACCGTACGCACAGCCGGTTCGGATTCGGGATAACGGATAGCCATAAGGCACCTGTTGATATGGGGTAGACGACTCGCCGTGGAACCTGCTCATGGTCCGTAGCGAGCGGCCCGAGGTTGGCGCGAGAAGCGCAGCCGTACAGGTGTACGGCGAGCATCGCAGGGCCAAGATCGGGACGCGCAGTAGGGACATGGGCAGGTTCTTAGCGTGCGAGGTGTTCTGCGATCGGACCGAGCGCCAGCGCCGGGATGTACGTGAGCGCGCCCACCAGCAACACCGAGCCGATCAGCAGCACCACAAACAGCGGCCCATGCGTGGGCAGCGTGCCGGCCGTCACGGGCAGGCGCTTCTTGGCGGCAAACGTGCCTGCCATCGCCAGCACCGGCACGATGATCCAGAAGCGGCCCAGCCACATCGCAATGCCCAGCGCCACGTTGTAGAAGGGCGTGTTGGCAGACAGGCCCGCAAACGCGCTGCCGTTGTTGTTGGCGGCGGACGAGAAGGCGTACAGCACTTCAGAGAAGCCGTGCGTGCCGGGGTTGAAGATGCCCGCCTTGCCCTGCGTGACCACCACGGCGATGGCCGTGCCCACCAGCACCAGCAGCGGCGTGACGAGGATGGCGATGGACGTCATCTTCATCTCGAACACCTCGATCTTCTTGCCGAGGTATTCCGGCGTGCGGCCGATCATCAGGCCCGCAATGAACACGGCCAGGATGGCGTACACCAGCATGCCGTACAGGCCCGAGCCCACACCGCCAAACACGACTTCGCCCAGCTGCATCAGGAACATCGGCACGAAGCCGCCCAGCGCCGTCAGCGAGTCATGCATGGCGTTGACCGCCCCGCACGACGCTGCCGTGGTGATGGTGGCAAACAGCGACGAGGCCACGATGCCAAAGCGCGTTTCCTTGCCTTCCATGTCGCCCACGGCCTGGTCGATGCCGAGGTTGGCGAGCATCGGGTTGGCATGCAGCTCGGCCCAGGCCAGGAACGTGGCGAGCGCCACAAACAGCACCGTCATCGCCGCCAGCACGGCCCAGCCTTGCCGGCCATCGCCAACCATGCCGCCGAACGTAAAGCACAGCGCCGCCGGGATGATGAAGATCGCCAGCATCTGCACGAAGTTGGTCAGCGCGTTGGGGTTTTCGTACGGGTGGGCGGAGTTGGCGTTGAAGAAGCCACCGCCGTTGGTGCCGAGCATCTTGATCGCCTCTTGCGACGCGACCGGGCCCATCGGCAGGGTCTGCATCTGCGTGGTGGCTTTCTCGGTAACGGGGTTGCCTTGGGCATCCTTGAGCGGGTTGCCCTGCGCGTCCATCTTCGGGTTGTCGTACGTGGTGGCGGTAACGGTGGTCACCGCCTTGTAGCCATCGAAGTTCTGGATCACACCCTGGCTCACGAAGAACACCGACACGATGATCGACAGCGGCAGCAGCACATAGACCGTCGCACGCGTGAAGTCGACCCAGAAGTTGCCGATGGTGTTGGCCGAGTGCCGAGCAAAACCACGAATGAGCGCAATCACCACCGCAATACCGGTGGCCGCAGACAGGAAGTTCTGCACCGCCAGGCCGAGCATCTGCGTGAGATAGCTCATCGTGCTTTCGCCCGAATAGCCTTGCCAGTTGGTGTTGCTCACAAAGCTGATGGCCGTGTTGAAGGACGAATCCGGCGTGATGGCGCCAAAGCCCTGCGGGTTCAGCGGCAGCCACTGCTGCGCGCGTTGCAGCGCATACACCGCCAGCGCGCCCAGCACGTTGACGATGATGACCGCCATCGCATAGCGCTTCCAGCCCATCTCGGCCTCCGGGTTGACGCCGGCCACGCGGTAGAACAGCCGCTCGATGGGGCTGAGCCAGTGCGCACGTGAGGGCTTGTCGCCAAACACGCCGGTCATATATGCGCCCAGCGGTTTGGCCAGAACCAGCAGCACGACCAGGTAGATCGCCAGCTGGAGGAGGAACGCATTCATGGTGTGCCTCGCAGTGTTGTTAGAAGCGTTCGGGCCACAGCAAGGCCACGAACAGATAGATCAACAAGGCCACCGTGATGGCCCCGGACAGCACATAGAGCCAGGTCATTGCTGTTTCTCCATCGCGTGCGTGGTCGGTTGGTCTTTGGTGGCAAGCCGGCCGGAGAGGGCGAGCAAGCCGCCCACTGCCAGCGCCAGCACCGCAAGGCCGGCGAGATAAACGAGGTCCATATGCGCTCCCCTTTCCTTCAGGTCGTGATGGTCAGAACGTCTTGGTCACGGCCAGCAGCGCGGTGGCCTTGCCCATGTAGTTGCCGCGCGTGTTGGTGTACGCGGCGCGTGCAGCGTTGGTGTCGATGTACGCAAGCGATGCCGTCCAACCGCTGCCGAAGTCTTTCGTCACGCCCACCTTCCAGTCGGCATACGAGGTGCGCACCACCTGATGCGGCACCTGCTGGTAGCCCACGTGCAGGTTCAGCGTCAGGCCCCAGAAGCCGGTGTCGAAGTTGCCCGACAGATCGAAGTACTGGCTGTGGTGGCTGTCTGCAAAACCGAACAGGTTGGAGAACGCGTGCGAGTACTTGAACGAGACCGGCCCATAGCCGATCTGCGCATAGCCCTCGGTGGTGTGCGGGCGGGTGTAGCCGTCGGGGTAGCTGCCCGGGTAGTAGTACTGCAGCACGCCCACATCAATCGGCACGTCCTTCATCAGCTCGGTCTTGTAGCCGCCGTAGAAATCCATCTCGATGGGGGCGGAGACGTTGGGGTTGGAATCCCCCAGCCAGCTGATCGACGAGTTCCAGTTGCCCACATAGAAACCGTTGGGCAGCGCGTAACCCACACCGCCCTGAATGGCAGGCTTGTTGTTGGTCTGCATGAGACCGCGATAGCGGTACTGGCTGGCAAGCGTGACGTTGGCCGTCAACGGGCTGGCGGGTGTAGCGGCGGGGACCGGCGCAGCGTCAGTCGCCTGCGCAAAAGCGGCCGCGCTCGACAGTGCTGCGGCACAGAAGACAACGCCACCGATGACGGTGGCGTGCAAAGACACCTTGACTTGCATGGACCTTTCCCTTGTTGTTTTAGGTGCCGCCCGGCCCGGCGCAGGTGCGCGTCAACTGGGGCCGGATGCGGCGTGCAGGCAGGCTGCCGTCACAGGGCCTGCGTGCAGTGCAACATTAGGGAAAGGGGGGTAAAAACGGGGTAAAGGTTTGGGGGGAGGGGTGTAAACAGGATGTAAAAACGCACCCTGCCGCATTGGCAATTGATGGCCGGCAGCTGCCTGTCAGTCGCCACTGTGGATACAGCGCCGAACCAGCTTTCAACAAGCACCGTCATCGCCTTGATTGGACCTCATCCATGGCGACGGAATTTCTCCAGGACTTCGACTCCTGTCAGGTCGACTGAAGCTCATCCCGCCTGTCGGCGAGTCGCAGACACACATCCAATCCAAGAGGCACAAACCTTTGCAGATATCCGAGCCCCTTCTGGCTAGGCTTGGTCGCGACTCTTTCGGCTTGCCGAGAGCGGCAAGGTCAACGCGATACACAACGAGCTAGGAGATGCACGCATGGCAGATATGCGAGAGGCGCTGAAGCATGGGGACGTAACAACCACTGGTGGAAGGTTGATTTCTTCAGCGGTTGGCTTTGAGCATGATGGTGTCGAGGTGGGGCAGGAAGGGGACTTGGCCACCTGCCCCGCATGCGGGACGATGGGGAAGGTATTCAACGATGCCTATCCGAGCTTCACCCTTCAAAGCGGGCTGCAAATCTTGGTGCGAGGCGCCAAGGTAATGTGCCAATGCGAAACGAAGCCCCTGGTCATTCCGTCGCAGCACAACTTCAAGATTGAGGTTAATCGGCAAGGTGCTGGCGCCAGCGCTGAAAGGCCCGTGTATTCCCAGGGTTCAGCAAGAAATGGTGTCGACGGAGAAATCATCGAACAGTATTACGAACTCTTGGGAGACGACGGGCAGCCTATCGACGGCTATCGGTATGACTTGTTCTCTGACGAAGACCAGTTCGTTCGGAACAGCGTCATGACGAACGGACGCACCGTTGCCGTGACCGGTGATCGTCACCTAAGAATTGTGATGTGGCTGGACAAGAAGGGGCAGGTGCGAGCATGAGCGAGAAACTGAACGCCGAAACTCGTCTTCTTGCCGCCATCGCATATGGCGAGTCTTCGACCAAGGACGTATTTGAGGAAATGGCAGCGCTTGCGAATGTGATGGTTCGACAATCAAAGGCACGAGGTTACGCCTCGATAGTGGCCTTCACTGCAAAAGAAAAGTCTTTTTCCTTTGTTGTTGCCGATGGAAACCAAAGATTCGGAAGGCTGATGCGTGCTTCAGAGTCTGACATTGGGAGATCATCCGCTATGTCAGATGCTGTGAGGGCTGCAACGAATGCGTTAAGCGGTGGTCATGATTATTCAGGTGGCGCCTACTTTTGGGATGGGGCAGACATCAAGTCAAACTACGACAGACATTTCAAGGTAAGGAACGGCATAAAGTTCACAAACCCTAATCACAACATATATGGGATCAAAGAGTCCACCAAATTGGTGATCAAGACAAAAACTACCAAGACAAAGAAGAACGGGAAAATCGAGGTAAAGACGGAGGAGATATATCGCTATGACCATATCTACGACTCAACCGCCGCCCATGGCGGAACAATATTCTGGAAACAGAATCCGGATTATCTGAAATTCACAAAATCCAAGGAGCATTTGTGAAGCACTTCATAGCGCTGTTCTTGGGATTGTCTTCACTCAATGCGCTCGCTCAGATTCCGGAATCAGTCTTGAGAAGCTGCATGCTTCTGGAAAGTAGCGGCCCGGACGTCGAGTACAGCGAGCTTGATGGCAGCGGAACAGTCAGCGACGATGAAATTCCGGGCTACTCGCTTTTTTCCTATGCTCGTCATGACGTAGTTTTCGGCTATGCGACGGCGAACAAAGGATCGCGTGACCTCATCGTTGTTGGAGCGATGCGGGTTCCGATTTCCCGAGCAAAGAGGCTAGGAACGGATCGCCCACAGCGTATTGACTCTTCAAAAGCGGTTTATTCGGTCCTGACCAAGGCGCATAAAAACTACTTCTGCATTGCGTCGAATTTCGGCGGATTGGGTCGGAGTGGGTCATTCCAAAATGTTCGGCAAGCCTACATAGCAACATTGAAAGCCGCTCATAGCGGTAGCAGCATGGAAGCGGTCTATTACGGTGTGCGGGATATTCGGAATTTCGCAAATAAGGCGAAATAGAGAAAGGGGGGTGATGCCACGGGGGTTCACTGCATGGAAGCCGCGCAAGGCGGCTTCCGTCACGTGCAGCAACTACGCCTGGTGTCACTCAATGACATTCTCTTCTCCCCCTTCTTCCGCGGCGACTTAGCAAACCTCACCGACAGCGACTTACGCGCCGCATCCAGCCCTTCGGCCTTGCGCGCCACCTTGAGAAGGGCATGCGCGCTCCAGTTTAGCCACGCGGCACTGGCTTCTGGACTGTCTCCCCATTCGCCTCCATGTCGCACACCGCTTCCGCAACAACCTTGCGAATGCCGGCGAGCGCACCTTCCGGCTTGGCAGCGAGCCACGAGAGCGACGGAAATTCTGCGCAGAGGCCAACGTGGTCCCCTTCTTCAGGGGACCACGTCACTCGGTAAGTGAAGTGGTCTTGCCTCATGACTTGGCTCCTGAATCAAAAGAGCCGCACGAGGCGGCTCCCTTTGTCAGTTACCCGGTGATGTATAGGGCAGCATGTCATCGACCTTGATGATCTTCCAACCATCATGTCGCTTGGTGAAAAACACGAGAACGGTGACCTCGCTACGCGAGCCAAAACTCACAGGCACGACAACAGCCTCGCTGAACGTGAGCGGCCGACCAGGCTTGATATGAGCGAGCCAATCACGTTCGTCGTAATCCTGCACCTTCAGAAAGTAGTCCGCACCGCCAGGAAGTTGGTCTCGCCTGTAGTCTCTGCGCAGGCTCTCAACCGTAGTCGGGTCAACGTAGCGACCAATCTCGCGATCGAGAAGCGGGAACACTTGGTTCACCTGCCTGTTGATGTACCAGACATAGAACTGTTTCGCTTGCAGACCAAGAGAAGTCAGCGCGTCGGCATAGGAAGCGCACGAGAATGCCATTAGAAAACCGGCAAACCAAAATGACAGTATTTTTTTCATGCTTGCCTCAATGACGTCGATACAGCTTGTACGGCGGTTTTTGCGTTCGATACGCTTGGCCGGGATAAAACCCATTGTTCTGAACAAAGTCTGATACCCAGCTTGATCCGTCAAACATGGCCATGTGGCCGTGAGGGTGCCCGGGAATGGGTTGGATCACGATCACATCACCTCGACGAGGCGACGAAGCGTCGTCCAGTTCGATAAAACCGGCCTGACGCAAGGGAAATCCGTAGTCTTTTGCCGAACGTGTTGGCGTCACACTGACTCCCCCTGCTTCAATCGCCTTTCGAACATACTTTGCACAGTTCCCAGTGCTTTGGCTTTGTGCATGCTGTCGAACATGATTGGCCGCTGCATTATTGTCCCACATAGTTTCCTCGCATTCAGTTGATTGGAAATATCTTTCCCAAGATATTTCCGAGAATGCTATGACTTAAATCGTAGTTTAATGATTGAGATTTGTTTCGTATTTATTGGAAGATGTGTTATTCCAATTCAGCGGGCTTTCTTCACATCGGCCTCGTACCAAGCCCCTGCGCATCATCCAACCACGTCTACGATGATTCCGTCCGCTGGACCTCATCCGGGAATCCTTGCCCAGCGTCGTCGTCTTTCCGCTTCGCACCCCGACTAAACCGCACCGCCAGCGCCTTCCGCGCCGCGTCCAACCCTTCCCCCTGACCCGCCACCTTGAGGAACGCATACCCCTCCAACGTGGCGCTCATCACATCGCTGCCCAGCGCCAAGTGCGAATCCGCCATGCGTTCATGAATGCGCGCCACGCGCATGAGGCGACTGCGTAGCTGATCGAAGCCCGCCAGATCGCGGCGCAGTTCCGCCAGGTCGAAATTGCCGGGCAGCACGTTCGGGTTGTTGTTCAGCACTTCCACGGCCTTGCGCGCGAAGGCTTCGGACTTGCCGCCCATCTTCACCAGCGTTCGGCGCTGCACCGGGGTGAGGTCGATCAGGCTGGCGAGCCGGTCTTCCAGCGTCTTCAGCGCGCCGTCCACGGCGGCCAAGTCAGCTGAAGTGAGCTGATACGAAATCAAGTTCTGCGGCATTTCACTCCTCGCAAATCAATTGGCAGTGCCGTGCCATCAAGGGCACGAGGGCGGGAGATTGGCCGCTGCAGCGCGGCTCCGCAATGCCAGAAGGCAGTTTCGGACGAAGAATCAGAATGATCTGATGCGGCCTTCACAACTCGACACATCGAGAGGCGTTCTCGGCGGTCCGAGCTCAGAGCTCGACGCGCGAGGATTTTTGCTCGGCCGCCCGAGCTCGGAGCTCCACGCGTGAGGCTTTTTGCTCGACTGCCCGTGCTCAGAGCTCGACGTGTGAGGCTTTTTGCTCGGCTGCCCGTGCTCAGAGCTCGACGTGTGAGGCTTTTTGCTCGGCTGCCCGAGCTCGGAGCTCGGCGTGCGAGGCTTTTTGCTCGACTGCCCGAGCTCGGAGCTCGGCGTGCGAGGCTTTTTGCTCGGCCGTCCGTGCTCGGAGCTCGGCGTGCAAGGCTTTTTTCTCGACTGCCCGTGCTCGGAGCTCGGCGTGCAAGGCTTTTTGCTCGGCGGCCAAAGCTCAGAGGTAGGCGTACGAAAATCAGAATCCGGTGCGCACCCACCATCGCTATAATTCCCCCGCTGCCGCACCAACGGCAGCACGGGTTTAGCGATCCGTAACTCTCCGAAGAGGCCGCCGTCACACGCGGCAGGCCTCAGCACACTCGCGCGCTTTCTATGGCGGGCCGGGTGGGGAGACCTTCGGGTCTACCGGTTTTCTCGGAGAGCCGGATCGCTAACCCCATCGTCGGGCCCGCCTCCCTCGTTTAGCGACGAAAGTCGGGCCTTTCACCATCTCCGAGAGGTCCTTATGTCTAGCAGCGAACAGACGGCGCGGAGAATCGCGTCGTATCCATCTCCACCCACTGCTCCACCCAGCCTGACGCCCACGTCGTCTGACGCAGGCACGCTCACAAAGAACCGTACCTACCTGAACGGCGCAATCGCAGCGCAGGCGTATCTCAGGCGCACACGCGCCGCCATGCGCAGCCACGGTCAATGCCGCCCGGGCATGCTGCGTGAAGAGCTTCAGCACCTCTCCACACACGCGTTCCCGCCGGCGTTTATCAAAGGCTTTATGGATGCGATTGATGCGTACGTGTCGATGTCGCTCGGGGGGCGCGATGTCGATCCGCAGACGTGGGATGTGTTAGCCGCCATAGAGCGGCGCGGCTATAGCCAATAAGAACAGATTGATGCATTCCCGTGACGGGCGGGAATGCCAGCAAAAGACCGCGAGTCCGACTTGCCAGCAGCGCTCATTCCAGCCGCAAAAACAAGCGACCGTTGGCCAACGGCCGCTGGATGACTCGGCCGTCGCTCGCGCCGTATCGCTCAAGGCATGCGCATGCTCGAGCGGCGCACCGTGTCGGCCTTGCGCCCCCCACTGCCCTGGCGCGGCAGCCCTTGCGACCGGGCCATTTATACTTTTTTTATATCGCCCAGCATCGTTTCTATCCCGTTTTTATCGCGCCGCCTTTACCCTTTGGAGCGTAGATCACATCACCGCGCAGTTGCAGGGGCCATCTCAACGCCGATGCTGAAGCCGCAGCGCGCGCGATGGGCTGATGACACAATCCTCACATTCACCACGGTAACGGGCGTGCGAGCCCACCATGCCTGACGCTACTCCGCGCGATTTCGCGTCGCGCCCCGATCCGGATGCCCTGTTGCAACGCGTGCAGGAGGATGGCGCACGCGCTGCGCGCGGCAAGCTGCGCGTCTATTTCGGAGCATCAGCCGGGGTCGGCAAGACCTTTGCCATGCTCAGCGCCGCGCGCACCTTGCGCGCACGCGGGGTCGATGTGGTGCTCGGCGTTGTCGAGACCCATGGGCGTGCGGAGACCGAGGCGCTGATCGATGGTATCGAGCGGCTGCCCATGCGGGACGTGCCCTATCGCGAGCGCGTGCTGAAGGCGTTCGACCTCGATGGCGCGCTGGCGCGCCGGCCGGCACTGATCCTGATGGACGAGCTGGCGCACTCGAACGCGCCGGGCAGCCGCCACCCCAAGCGCTGGCAGGATATTCAGGAACTGCTGGCCGCCGGCATCGACGTGTGGACCACCGTCAATGTGCAGCACCTCGACAGCCTCAACGAAGCGGTGGGCGGCATCGCCGGCATTCGCGTCTGGGAAACCGTGCCCGACACGGTGTTCGACGGCGCCGACGAGGTGGTGCTGGTCGATCTGCCCGCGGACGAGCTGCTGCGCCGTCTGCACGAGGGCAAGGTCTATCTGCCTGAGCAGGCGCGCCACGCTGCGCGCAACTTCTTTCGCAAGGGCAATCTGATCGCCTTGCGTGAACTGGCATTGCGCCGCACCGCCGACCGTGTCGACGACGACGTGCGTGCATGGCGCACACGCGAGCCCGTACAGCCGGTGTGGCGCACGCGCGAAGCAGTCCTGGCCTGCGTGGGCAGCGGCGACGATGCCGAGCAGGTGGTCAGGAGCGCGCGTCGGCTGGCTGGCCAGCTTGATTGCGACTGGCATGTCGTCACGGTCGCCACGCCGCGCCTTGCGCCACCCTCCGATGCTGCCCGTGCACGCCTGCAGGCGGCCATGCGGCTGGCCGAAGCGCTCGGGGCCCGCACCGAGGCGTTGGCTGGCAGCGATATGGTGCAGGCGGTCCTGGCTTACGTGCGTCGACACAACCTGACCAAGGTCGTGTTGGGCCGTGCGCCTGCCGATTGGCGTCGCGGCGGCAGGTCTCTGACCGAGCGTGGCCGTGCCCTCCTGGGTCTTGCGCTGTCGCCCTTTCTGGGCGCGCAGGCGTGGCTGTTCGGCAGGCGCAGCTTTGCCGATGCGCTTGCCGCCGCCTGCCCCGAGATCGACGTGATCCGGGTTGCCGCCGATACCACGCGCGTGGAAGCCAAACCGAGTCACGCGGGCGCCGCTGCCGAGAACCTCGCCGAGGCTGCGGACGGCGCGCGCCAGAAAGACTATCTATGGGCCGCGATCTGGTGTGCTGGCGCAACCGCACTCTCTGCGCTGACCCGCCCGTGGTTTGATCTCGTCAACATCGCGATGCTGTTCCTCGCGGCCGTGGTTGGCGTGGCGTTGCGCCACGGACGCGGGCCAGCGGCTTTCGCCTCGGTCCTGTCGGTGGCAGCCTTCGACTTCTTCTTCGTGCCGCCACGCTTCTCGTTTGCCGTCAGCGATGTCCAATACCTGGTGACGTTCTTCGTCCTGCTGACTGTGGGCCTGGTCATTGGCCAGCTCACTGCTGGCCTGCGCGAGCAGGCACAACTGGCGGTGGCGCGCGAGACGGAGGCGCGCACGCTCTACGAGCTGGCCCGCGAATTGTCTGCGGCCTTGATGACCGAGCAGATCGTGTCGATTGGCAGCCGTTTCCTGCGTGCCGCCTTTGACGCCAATACCGCATTTTTCCTGGTGTCGACCGAGGGGCGCCTGCTGCCACCCGTGTCCGATGGGGGCCAACGCACCGGGACCGCGCATGGCGATGCGATTGATCGCGTGTTGGCGCAATGGGTGTTCGACCATGGCCAGCCGGCAGGCACCGGGACGGACACGCTGCCGGCCAGCACGGTGCTGTACCTGCCGCTCAAGGCGCCGATGCAGACGCGCGGCGTGCTGGCGGTCGAGCCAGGCACGTGGCGCGCCTTTGCTCAGCCCGCCCTGCGCAGGCAGGTCGATGGGTTTTGCACGCTGATCGCGATTGCCATCGAGCGGCTGCACTATGTCGAAGTTGCACAGCAGGCCCTGCTGTCGATGGAGTCCGAGCGGCTGCGCAGTTCACTGCTGGCCGCGGTTTCGCACGACCTGCGCACGCCGCTCACCAGCCTGATCGGCATGGCCGAAACCATGCAACGCAGCGAACCGGCCCTGGCGCCGCCGCTGGCCGAGACGGTGCAGGCCATGCGCGAGCAGGCGCAGCGCATGCATACGATGGTGATCAATCTGCTCGACATGGCGCGCCTGCAGAGCCGCGATATCCGCATGCAGAAGGATTGGCAATCGATCGAGGAAATGGTGGGCGGTGCGCTGGCGGCCATGCGGGGCGCGCTGGCGCGCCATCGTATCGTGGTGGCGAATCTGTCAGCGTTGCCCTTGCTGGAATGCGATGCGGTGCTGATGGAGCGCGTGCTGTGCAATCTGCTGGAGAACGCCGCCAAATACACGCCGGACGGCACCGAGATACGCATTGACGCGGCGGTGGTGGGCGACGAGCTGCGCCTGACGGTGGAAGACGATGGCCCAGGTGTACCGGCAGGCAAGGAACGGCAGATTTTCGAGAAGTTCACGCGCGGGGAGCGTGAGTCGGCAACCGCTGGAGTCGGCCTGGGGCTGGCGGTGTGCGAAGCCATCGTGCAGGCACATGGCGGGCGCATCTGGGTAGAACCCGCGCAACGGGCCGACCAGCCCGCCGGCCACGCGGGTGCCCGCTTCGTAGTCGCGCTGCCGCGTGGCAATCCACCGCAGATCGAGCCTGAGTCGGCCGCAATGGAATAGATGGAAGAGAGAGCGCAGGCATGCCATTCGAGTTTTCGCCGACGGTGCTGATCGTCGAGGATGAACCTCACATCCGGCGCTTTGTGCGCGCCACATTGGAAGCCGAGGGCTGCACGGTGCATGAGGCCGAATCGCTCAAGCGCGGGCTGATCGAGGCTGGCACGCGACAGCCCGACGTCGTCATCCTCGACCTCGGATTGCCCGATGGCGATGGCATCACCCTGATACGCGAGATGCGCGCCTGGACCGAAGTGCCCGTGCTGGTGCTCTCAGCGCGCACCGATGAAGCCGACAAGATCGCCGCGCTCGATGCCGGCGCAGACGACTACATCACCAAGCCATTCGGCGTGGGCGAACTGGTGGCGCGCCTGCGCGTGCTGCTGCGCCGGCACGCGAAAGCCAGCCCGCAGGGCACCTCGCAAATCAGCTTTGGCGATGTGTTGGTCGATCTGGCCAATCGCATCGTGACGCGTGCCGGCCAGGCCGTGCATCTGACACCCATCGAGTACCGCTTGCTGTCAGTGCTGATCGCCCATCGCGGCAAGGTGATGACCCATCGCGAACTGTTGCGCCAGGTGTGGGGGCCATCCCAGGCGCAGAGCAACCAATACCTCCGCGTCTATATGGGTCACCTCAGGCAGAAGCTTGAGGCGGATCCGGCGCAGCCCGTGCATCTGCTGACGGAGACGGGAGTCGGTTACCGATTTGCCGGCTAGGGATGTTGAAGCGCGTTCGTGCTGGCCGCCAAGGCAGCCGTGCCAAGGATACGCCGCGATGATTGTGTCGGATGCGCAGAGCGCCCTGCGGCGGCGGACGCCCTGCTGTTTGCCACGCGCTGATCCGCTTACCAGCGGAGCGCCTTACTCAACAGTCACGGACTTCGCCAAATTGCGTGGCTTGTCCACGTCCGTTCCACGCGCCAAGGCGGTGTGATACGCCAGCAATTGCAGCGGCACCACGTGCAGGATCGGCGAAAGCTGTCCGTAGTGCTCGGGCATGCGGATGACCTGGATGCCGTCGCTCGACTGGATATGCGTATCGGCATCGGCGAACACATACAGCTTGCCGCCGCGCGCGCGCACCTCCTGGATGTTGGACTTGAGCTTTTCGAGCAGCGCGTCGTTCGGTGCAACCGTTACCACCGGCATCTGCTCGGTGACGAGCGCGAGCGGGCCGTGCTTGAGTTCGCCCGCGGGATACGCCTCGGCGTGGATGTACGAAATTTCCTTGAGCTTGAGCGCCCCTTCCAGCGCGATGGGGTAATGCAGCCCGCGACCCAGGAACAAGGCGTTCTCGCGGCGGGCAAATTCTTCCGACCACGCGATGATCTGCGGCTCAAGCGCCAGCACGGCGTTCAGTGCCGAAGGCAGGTGGCGCAGATGGCGCAGTGCATCCTCTTCCTGCTCGGCGGTGAGATGTCCTCGCAGCTTGGCAAACGTCATCGCCAGCATGTAGAGCGCGGCGAGCTGCGTCGTGAAGGCCTTGGTGGACGCCACACCGATCTCGGTGCCCGCGCGCGTGAGGAACTTGAGCTGGGTCTCGCGCACCATGGCGCTGGTCGCCACGTTGCAGATGGCCAGCGTGTGCGTGTGGCCCAGTTCACGCGCATGACGCAGTGCGGCCAGCGTGTCAGCGGTCTCGCCCGATTGCGAGATCACCACCACCAGCGCGTTCGGGTTGGGCACGGTCTCGCGGTAGCGGTACTCGCTGGCCACTTCCACCTGCGTCGGAATCTTGGCGATCGACTCCAGCCAGTACTTGGCGGTACACCCCGAGTAATAACTCGTGCCGCACGCCAGGATCAGTACGCTGTCGATCTTGGGCAGGACTTCGGCTGCGCGCGGGCCGAACAGGTCGGGCGCGAAGCCCTGCACGCCTTCCAGCGTGTCGCCAAGGGCGCGCGGCTGCTCGAAGATTTCCTTCTGCATGAAGTGGCGGAACGGGCCAAGCTCGACGGCAGCAGCATAGCCGCCGACTTCCTTGACCTCGCGCTCGACGATGCGGTCATGCGCATCGGCCACGGTAAAGCCCTCACGCGTGATTTCAACCACGTCGCCTTCTTCCAGGTAGGCCA
>JAGWNU010000085.1 GCA_028871175.1 Burkholderiaceae bacterium
TTGAATGGCTTGACGAGGTAATCGTCAGCGCCGGCATTGAGGCCGGCGATGCGGTTTGACACCTGATCCAGCGCGGTCAGGATGATCACGGGAACCTGTGAGCCGGTTGTGCGCAGTTCGCGCAGGAAATCGATTCCCTTGCCATCGGGCAGCAGCAGGTCCAGCAGGATGAGATCGTAGGCGGCCGCGGCAACGTAGCGTCGGGCGTCGCCAAGCGTCGTGACATAGTCGGTCGAATGCCCATCTCGAAGGATCTGCTCGTATACCGCCTGTCCGAGCAAGGGGTCGTCCTCGACCAGTAGCACTCTCATGTTGGTTCCCGCTGACGTTTTGGAAGACTTTGACATCCCAACCTTGCGCGAGGATGAAGAAAAATCGTTGTCTTCGCAAGGTTGGCTTCAGGTCAGGGACGCATCGTGGAGCCTGTCAAGACGAACAGGACTGGAGACGACCCATGAACCGTCAACGACTTTTGAAAGGTTTTGCGCTTACGGCCCTGGTCGGGGCTTGCGCGATCGGCGTTCAACCGGCGCTGGCCGATGACGATGACTGCAATGTTCCGCTCGCCGAGTGGAAACCTGTCAAGGCGATCGATACGCTCGCCAAGTCGCAAGGCTGGAGCGTCAGCAAGATCAGGACGGACGACGGCTGCTACGAAATCCGTGGCGTCGATCGCGATGGCCGCCGCTTCAAGGCGAAGGTCGACCCCGCCACGCTCACGATCATTCGAATCAAGACCGACGACGGCAGCGGACGTGCGCGCGGAGATCGCGACGATGACCGCGCGAAGGCGACGGACCCCGCCAGGCCAAGCGGGCAGGTACCCGCTGGCGGCATTGTCAAGCCAGGGTCAAAGCCGCAGGTGCAGATTCAATAGTGTCCGTGCGATCGGATGCCATTCGGTGTCATCACGACCACCATCCCATCAATATTCCAGAGGACAGATCATGAAAGTGAAATATGCGCTTCCTATTGCGGCGCTGGCTGGCGCCTTCACGCTGCCGTCGATCGCGTCAGCGCGCCAGGTGACATTTGAGACGCAACTGAGCAACTACGGCGGCGACGGCGCTTACGTGGTCATGTATGTGACCGATCGCGCGGGCCGGTACCAGGGAACGCTCTGGATGGCCGGCGACAAGGCTAAGTACTACAAGCATCTGCGCGATTGGTCTCGACTCTCGGGCGGCAGGGCGAAGCTCGATGGCATCACCGGGGCGAGCGTCGGGGCAGGCAGAACGCTGCGCGCAACGCTGGATGTCGCCGATACGCTGATCGATGCCGGCTATGAGATTCACATCGATACGGCTGTCGAGAAGATGAACGAAAACCCGTCCGAGGTGGTTGTCCCATTGACGACGTCTGGCGCGGCCAAACCCGTCAAAGGCCGCGGTTATGTGAAATCGTTTCGCTACCTGCTTTGAGTGCCATCATGCTTCGCAAGCTGCATTCTTTGTCCGGACTGATTGCCGCGATTGTCCTGACGGTCATGGCACTCTCAGGCGTGGTGCTGTCGGTCAAACCTGCCATCGACCGCGCGGCCGCCGTGCGGACGCCTTCCGGCAGTCTCGATGTCGCGATGCTTGCATCGCGCGTCAAGGCGAACATTCCTGAAGTCGAGCGGATCGCCCGCAAGCCATCCGGCATGATCGTCGCGTATTACACGGCGGCCGACGGGCCCGCCGCACAGCGCATCCAGCCTTCGACCGGAGCGGCCCTCGGACCATACACAACGTCGGCCGCCATGCGTTGGGTGACCAACCTGCATCGCAAGTTGTTGCTGGGCGATGTGGGCCGCGTAGCCGCAGGCACAGGCGCGATCCTCATGCTGCTGTTGAGCGTCTCGGGCCTGGCGCTGCTGGCGCGGCGCATGGGCGGCATGGCTCACCTCTTCGGACGCATCCGCGGCAGCGGCTTGCAGCGTGTGCACAACGAGATCGCGCGTGTCGCACTGGTCGGGCTGACGCTGTCGGCGCTGACTGGTGCGGCAATGTCGCTGACGACGTTCGGCGTACTCCCCGAGGGTGGCTCGGCAGAACCCGCCTACCCGGCGTCGGTGAGCGCCTCCGCGCCTGCGCCTGTCAGTCAACTCGCTGCGCTCAAGGGCGTGGATGTTGCCGCATTGCGCGAGCTGACCTTTCCGGACCCGCAGAATCCGCGCGACGTCTATGCGCTGACAACAGCGCAGGGCGCGGGTTATGTGGATGCGTCCACCGGAGTGTCCCTTGCATGGCGAAAACATGACGCGTGGCAGCGGTTCCAAGAAACCGTGTACATGCTGCATACGGGAGACGGACTGTGGTGGCTGGCACTGCTGCTTGGTGTCTCGAGTGCATCGGTGCCCGTGCTGGCAATCAGCGGCGTGTGGCTGTGGGCATTGCGTCGCCGCGCGATGCCGAAAGTCTCCGCTAATGCGAACCCGCGCCAGGCGGATACCGTCCTTCTTGTCGGAAGCGAGGGGAACACAACATGGGCGTTTGCCACGGCCCTGCATCGGGCCCTGACACAAGCCAATTTTCGGGTGCACATGGCGGCCATGAACGATATGGCGTCGCGCTACACGAGTGCCAAGCGCCTCATCGTGTTGACCTCCACCTATGGCGATGGTGCGGCACCCGCCAACGCCGCGCACTTTCTGCGCAAGCTGGCACGCCTGGAGATCTCTGCGCCAATGGCCTTTGCCGTGCTCGGTTTCGGCGATCGGCAGTTCCCGCAGTTTTGCGGATTCGCGCGGCAGGTGCATGGCGCGTTACGCGAGAAAGGCATGCGTGCGTTGGTAGACATCGAGTGCGTCGATCGTCAATCCGAGAGCACCTTCAGGAAGTGGGCCGGGCAACTGGGCGCCGTGCTCGGTACCGAGCTCGCTGTGGACTACCAGCCTTCGTTGCCGCGCACCTTCGCACTGCGCCTGGTCGAGCGCAAGGACTATGGCGAGCAGGCCGATGCATTCACCTCGGTATTGCGCTTCGTGCGCGACGGGAACGGCGGGTCTTCATGGAAACGCCTGGTAGGCCGTCGCCTGCCGTCATTCGAACCTGGCGATCTGGTTGGCTTTGTGCCGCCGGGCGATGCCGTGCCGCGCTTCTATTCGCTTGCCAGCGCGTCGAGGGACGGCGTGGTCGAGATTTGCGTGCGCAAGCATCCGCAAGGGGTGTGTTCGGGTTACCTGACCAGCCTTGCGCCAGGTGACGTCGTCGAGGCGTTCATCCGTCCGAACCCGAGCTTCCGGCCAGCCGCGGGCACGGCGCCGGTCATCTTGATTGGCGCTGGAACCGGTGTCGGTCCGTTCGTTGGTTTCATTCGGCACAACGCTGCCGAACGGCCGATGCACCTGTACTTTGGCGCACGGCGATCCGGCGATGCATTTCTGTATGACAAGGAACTCGCCGAACTCGTCGGCAAGCAGCAGTTGACCGCGTTGACCACTGCATTGTCGAGCCCGAGTGAAAAGACCTACGTGCAGGAGCGCTTGCTTGCCGATGCGGCCGCGCTGCGCAACCTTGTTGCGCGAGGTGCGCACGTCATGGTGTGTGGCGGCCGGGAGATGGCAAGGGGCGTTGCAACGGCCTGGGAGCGCATTCTTGCCGGGTCGGGTGTGACGGTCAATGACCTGAAGTTGAAGGGTTCCTATGTCGAAGACGTCTATTGAGCGTCAGGGTGGGCGCGCGCGCTGCCGTTACACGTTGAACGGCGAGACCATGGGGACGCGCTACAGCGCGCAGTGCTATGCCGGTCCCGACCTTGATCGCGCCCGCCTTGCAGCGGCGCTCGATCGCGCAGTGCAGGCCGTCGATCAGGAAATGTCCAACTGGAAGGCCACTTCCGATCTCACCCGGCTGAATCTGGCCGAGCCTGACGTGTGGGTGCCGATTTCCGCCAACCTTGCGATGGTGCTGGTACGCGCGATCGAGATCGGCCAGGAGAGCGGTAACGCATTCAATGTCGGCGTGGGCGATGTGGTCAGCCGCTGGGGCTTCGGCCCACGTGAAGCCGATGCGCCGAGCGCCACAGGGGCGTTGCCCGCGCAGCCTCGCCCGCCCGTCGGCGCGCTGCTTGAAGTCGACGCCACGCGCGGCCGTGCCCGCAAACGCGCGCCGCTCGCACTGGATCTGTGCGGGATCGCCAAGGGCTTTGGTGTCGACGAACTGGGGCGCGTCATGGACCGCCACGGCATTGAATCCTGGCTCGTCGGCATCGATGGCGAGATGCGCGCGCGCGGTACCAAGCCATCGAATGCATGCTGGACGATCGCTATCGAACGACCGGATGATGAACGCAGGGAGCCCCTCTCCGTCATTGAGATGACCGATGTCGCAATTGCGACGTCGGGGGATTATCGCCATTGGCGCGAATGCGATGGCCAGCGTGTTTCACACACGATGGATCCCCGAACGGGGCAGCCGTTGAACAACGGGGTTGCGTCGGTCACGGTGCTCGCATCCTGTTGCATGGACGCGGATGCATACGCCACGGCATTGATGGTATTGGGCGCGGAGGATGGCGTGGCACTCGCGCGCCGCAAGCAGTTGGATGCGCTTTTTCTTGTGCGCGAGCGCGATGGCTTGAGGGCGGTCGGGACGGGTTGCTTCGCCGATGGCGGGGCAGGGGAATACCTGCTGCAAGGGACATGACGTTGATTGCCTCGCAAGAAACGTCCCGTCAGATGCCCGGTGCGCCTTTGTGTCCTGGCAAGCAAATCGTTCGACATTGGCGTGCGTCATTCCGCACCGCCGTCGCCACGTTGTGGCGAGGTGCGATGGATATCGGCAACCTTTTGTCGCGACACATTTGGTTTCCGACAAGTGCAAGCGGGAACCTCATTGCGTCCCGTCAAGGCGGTTCGTGGCTGTGCGGCTACGCTGGTTTTATGGCGATGTGCCGCACACCTGCAGGCGCAAAAGGAGACAGCAATGACAGGGCCGGGTTCCGATAGCGCGCTTGGCGCGCAGTTCAACGAGTTGCATGCTGCAATTGTCGATGCGTTGCCGGAGAACGCCGAATTGCAGTTCGACCTGGCCGGCGCGCTCGCCCTTGACGTGCAGGCGTGGTGGACTGTGTGCATGCAAGACGGAGTCAAGCAGGTTGATTCGCTGTCCTTCCAGCTCACACCGTCGATGGTGCAGACCTATCTGAAGTTACCGCCGTCAGACCGCGCTGAAGTCTGTGCCCGGTTGAAGAACTGGGTGGCGTGGGCACTGGATGGTGGGCCGCCTGTGGAAGGCGAGACCACGGGGTTCGATATCAGCATTGCGGTGCCGCTGAACATCTTCTGGCCCAGTGACGCCTCCACCGGACAACCTGTCGGGCGTTGATGGCCAGACCGCCGTGTTGCGGCCTTCCGAAGCCTTGTCGTTGGGACCCGCCCGCCCACGCGTTGAGCGTTGGCGGCCCGCCCGCTCCTGTTGGTAACGCTGCTTTTTTCCACGGGAAACGGGCTGGGTCACCAGGAACATCACACCATTTTTGTACGTGGGCAGCTTGCCTTGGAAAAGAAGCGTTGCAGACGTAAAGTTGTGATACTGTATATCCATACAGTATTTCACCGACTTGCCTTGCGGCTCTCCCATGTCTGCGCTGTCCTCGTCTCTTTCTTTCGCCGAAGGTGTGGCGGAACACCCCGTCGCCGCTGGGCAGGTGGTGTCCGAGCCACGTCTGGCCGCGCGAAAAGCCCGAGCCGTGCCGGCACCCGAAACGCTGCACCCGGCACTGTGGCGCGCGGGCAGCTTGGCGCGAGGCGGTGGACGCGTCTTGTCGACCGGCTATGACACGCTGGATGCCGAGCTGCCCGGCGGCGGCTGGCCTCTCGGCGGGCTGACCGAGTTGCTGTGTCCGCAGCCGGGTATCGGCGAATGCCGGTTGCTCCGTCCGGCTTTGTCCACGCTGTGCGCAGGTGCAAGGCGCATCGCCCTGGTGGGGCCGCCGTATCTGCCCAATGCGGTGCGGCTGGTGGGCTGGGATTTCTCGCCTGAACAAATCGTCTGGGTACGGGCCGACATGCAGGCCGATCTGCTGTGGGCGGCCGAGCAGATCGTGCGCAGCCAGGCCTTTGGCGGCGTCCTGATCTGGCTGAACCAGGTTCGTCCGGGGGCACTGCGCAGGCTGCAGGTGCTGGCGCAGTCAGGTGAGAGCGCCATCTGGGTATTCCGGCCGGCGCAGGCCCTGCGTGAGTCCTCGCCGGCGGTGTTGCGGCTGGGGCTGGCGCCGGCAGGTGGCGATGCGCTGTCCATCGTCTTCCACAAGCGGCGCGGGCCGCTGCGCGAGTCGCCATTGCAGTTGCCGTTGGCCGATCCGCTGCGGGCTGGCCGAGCGGCTGTGCGTCCATTGCCGGTGCAGCCCGCCGAGCCCTTCACCATGGATCCGGCCACTGCGGCGCTGCTGGCGGTGCTGTCCTCTTCTTCGTCTTCCGCTGCGTTCGATGCTTTGTCGGACGCCTCCGATCATGCCGTTCTGGATCGCGGTGCATCTGCCCCGTCTGCCCCTCGACGCGCTTCGACCCCAGTGGTCTGACCCGGCCGCGCTCCCCTTGCCGGTCGTGGTGCTGGAGCAGGAGCGCGTGGTGTCAGCCAATGGTTTGGCGATGCGTGAAGGGGTGCGTCCCGGCCTGCGGCGGGCGGGCGCACAGGCGCTTGTGCCCCACGCCGTGCAGCTCGATCGTGATCTGGCGGCGGAGGGACGGCTGCTGCAATCCCTGGCACTCGCGCTATTGGCATTCACGCCCCATGTCACGTTGGATGTGGTGGAAGAAGGGACTGTGCTGCTGGAAGTCGAGGCCAGTTTGCGCCTGTTCGGCGGCCATCGCGCGCTGTGCCGGGCAGTGAGGTATTGCGCGCTCCGGCTGGGCGCGATGCCGCAGCTTGGCGCCGGTCCGACGGCACGCGGAGCGGCGTGGCTGGCCAGCGCGCGGCCAGCGCCAGCGCGCGGGCATCGTCGTACGGCGATGCGTCAAGGCTGTGCGCGGCGTGCCGTGCGGCAGGAGCGTTTGTCGGTTCTGCTCGATCGGTTGTCGGTGGATGCCGTAACGCGCCTCACACGACCAGATTGGCTTGACGGCCTCGGGTGCCGCACGCTGGCTGACTTGCGTGCGTTGCCGCGTGGGGGTCTGCGCCGCCGCTGCGGGCCGCTGTTGGTCGATACGCTGGATGCGGCGTACGGCAATCGGCACGAGAGCTTTACGTGGTTTGCCGCACCGTTGCGTTTTGATGTGCCGCTGGAGCTGCCGGGTCGCATTGATAGTGCGGAAGGCGTCCTGGCAGCATCGGAGCAATTGCTGCTGCAACTGGTGGGCTGGCTGTCGGCGCATCAATTGGGTGCCAAGACGTATCGCCTCACGCTGGAGCATGAACGCCGGCGCGGCCGGGGCAGTGAGGATACGGCTTCCTCCACGCCGGTGGAGATCGCGCTGGCGCAACCCGTTCGCACGCTGTTGCACCTGTCGCGTGTACTGCACGAGCGCATGCATCGGCTTACGCTGACCGCGCCGGTGGTTGAACTGCGCCTGACCGTGACCGATGCCACGCCGCTTGCTCCGCCCACTGAATCCCTCTTTCCCGAGCCGGGTGGTCGCGCCGAGGATGCAGCCCGCCTGCTCGATACGCTCATCGCCCGGCTGGGGGCAGGCAACGTGCGCCATCCGCAGCCCTGCGCAGACCATCGCCCCGAGCGCGCCAACCATTGGGCCGAGGTGAATGCCGCGACCACCACGCAAGGCCGTGCGGCGGCGCGCCAGGCACTGACGCAATGGCATGCGCAGCAGCCAGAGCGGCCGCTGTGGCTGCTGGAGAAACCCATTCCACTGCTGACGCGTCAACACTATCCGTATTACCGCGGGCCGCTGCGGCTGGTGTCGCTGCCCGAGCGCATTGAGTCCGGCTGGTGGGACGATGCCCTGATCAAACGCGATTACTTCATCGCCGAAGATGGGCAGGGCGTGCGCTACTGGCTTTACCGCGAACGTGTTTCTGCCGCAGTGAAGGCCGGCGAAGACGACGGCCGCTGGTATCTGCACGGGCTGTTTGGCTAGGCGAGCCGCACCATGGCAACCACTTCCATCGGCCTGCCCGATTATGCCGAGCTGCATTGCATCAGCAATTTCACGTTCCTGACCGGGGCGTCGCACCCACAGGAGCTGGTCGAGCGCGCGCACGAACTGGGCTACCAGGCACTTGCGCTGACCGACGAGTGCTCGGTGGCCGGCACGGTGCGCGCGCACATGAAAGCCAAGGCCCTGGGCTTCAAGCTGATCACCGGTAGCCGCTTCACCGTGCGCGATGCGCAGGGCGAGCCCTGGCTGAAACTGGTGTTGCTTGCGCAGAACATCGAGGGGTACGGCAACCTGTGCGAGATCATCACGCAGGCACGGCTGGCAGCGCCCAAGGGCGAGTACCGTTTGCACGCTGACGACCTGGCCGCACCGCAAGAGGCGCTTTCCCATCTACGTGGCGTGCCCGATTGCCTGGCGATTCTGCTGCCCGACTACGACCCCGACCCGCAGCACCTGCTGGCCCAGGCGACGTGGTGCGCGCGCGTGTTCGGCGATCGGTTGTCGATTGCGCTGGAGCTGCCGTTGCGCCATGCCGATGATCGCCACCGGGCCACGGTGGCCGCGGTATCGGAGCAGACCGACGTGCCCATGGTGGCCACCGGAGGCGTGCAGATGCATTCGCGCCAGCGCAAGCCGCTGCACGACGTGCTGGCCGCCATCCGCCTGTCCAGGCCGCTTGCCGCGTGCGGGCTGGAACTGGCCCCCAGCGCCGAGCAGGCCATGCGAACACGCATGCAGTTCGGGTTTTTCTATCAGGGCGATCGCGGGCTCAAGGCTCTGCAGCGCACAGTGGAGCTGGCGGGACTGTGCACGTTTTCGCTGGATGAAATCGAGTACGAATATCCAAGCGAGGTCGTGCCCGCAGGCATGACGCCTGCCCAATACCTGCGCGCCGAGGTAGAGGCCGGTGCCACGCGGCGGTATGGCGATTCGATACCGAAGAAGGTCCGCAAACAGATCGAGCAAGAGCTCAAACTGATTGCCGAACTGCGCTACGAGGCGTTTTTCCTCACGGTCTATGACGTGGTGAAGTTCGCGCGCAGCAAAGAGATTCTCTGCCAGGGGCGCGGCTCGGCGGCCAACTCGGCGGTGTGCTATTGCCTGGGCATCACCGAGGTCGATCCGGAAAGCGGCAACACGCTGTTCGCCCGATTTCTTTCGCGCGCACGCAACGAGCCGCCCGACATTGACGTCGATTTCGAGCATCAGCGCCGCGAAGAGGTCATCCAGTACATCTACAACAAGTACGGCGTCACGCGCACCGCGCTGGCCGCTGCGTTGATCACCTATCGCACGCGCAGCGCCTTGCGCGATGTCGGCCGCGCGCTCGGCATTGATCTGGGCATCATCGAGCAGGTGGCCAAGGGGCAGGCGTGGTGGGACAACCGCAAGGAATTCGCCCAGCGCGCCGGCCAGCAGGGGCTGGATCCGGAATCGCCGCTGGTGCAGCGCTGGGCCCTGCTGGTGGACCAGTTGCGGGGGTTTCCGCGTCACCTGTCGCAGCACGTGGGCGGATTCGTGATCGCGCAGGGCAAGCTCTCGCGGCTTGTGCCGATCGAAAACGCGGCCATGGAAAACCGCCGCGTCATCCAGTGGGACAAAGACGACCTTGAATCGCTGCGCCTGCTGAAGGTAGACGTCCTGGCGTTGGGCATGCTCACGGCCATCCGCCGCACGCTGGACATGGTGGATGCGTTGCCGGGCCGGCGAGCCCATTACAAAGCGGCCGGCAGGCTCGCCATGCAGAACATTCCGGATGAGGATGAGAAGACTTACCAGATGATCTGCCGGGCCGAGACCATCGGCGTGTTCCAGATCGAATCGCGCGCCCAGCAGTCGATGCTGCCGCGTTTGCGACCGCAGACGTATTACGACCTGGTGATCCAGGTGGCCATCGTGCGCCCGGGGCCGATCCAGGGCGGCATGGTGCATCCGTACCTGCAGCGGCGGGAGGCAATGCGCAACGGACAGACCGACTGCGTCATCTACCCCGGCAAGGAGGTGGAAGGCGTGCTGAAGCGAACGCTCGGCGTGCCGATCTTCCAGGAGCAAGTCATGCAGATCGCCATTGACGCCGCTGACTTCACCCCGGACCAAGCCGACCAGTTGCGCCGCGACATGGCGGCCTGGAAGCGCAAGGGCAACCTCACGCAACATCAGGAGCGCCTGATGAGCGTGATGGTGGAAGAGAAGGGGTATGACAAGGCTTTTGTCGAATCGCTGTGCAACCAGATGGAAGGCTTTGCCGAATATGGCTTTCCGGAAAGCCACGCCGCCGGTTTCGCCAAGCTGGCCTATGTCAGCAGCTACCTGAAATGCCACGAGCCGGCCGCGTTTTTTGCGGCATTGCTCAACAGCCAGCCGATGGGGTTCTATTCACCGTCGCAACTGGTGCAGGAGGCGCGGCGCAACCATGTGCGTGTGCTGCCGGTCGACGTGACCGCCAGCGTGTGGGATAGCACGCTCCATCTGCGCACCCGTGACGGTGAACCGGGGCAGCCCGACATCCGGCTCGGCTTCAACCGCATTCGCGGCATGCGCGAGTCGGCTGCGGGGCGCATCGAAGCAGCGCGCGCCCAGGCACCGTTCACCAGCGTGGAAGATCTGGCCAGCCGCGCCGAGCTTGATCGCCATGACTTGAACGTGCTGGCAGCCGCGAATGCGCTCACGCCGCTGGCCGGGCATCGCCGCCAGGCGCTGTGGCAGACGCTCGCGCTGCAGGAGCCGGGTCACGACTACGCCTTGCTGCGCCAGGCCCGTCCGGTGGAAGCGCCGCTCGAGCTGCCGGCTCCCCCGCTTGGCGAAGAGGTCCTGGCCGATTACAGCAGCCTGGGCCTATCCTTGCAGAGCCATCCGCTGAGCCTGCTGCGCGAGCGGCTTTCGCGCATGCGCTTCGCCACCGCCTCCACGCTGGCCGACTACCGCAACGGGCAACTGGCGAGGGCCTGCGGGCTTGTCACGGTGCGGCAGCGCCCGGGTACGGCCAACGGCACGATTTTCGTTTCCATCGAAGACGAAACCGGCGCCATCAACGTCATCCTGTGGCCGCACCTGATCGAACGCCAGCGCCGCGAGGTGTTGCATGCCCAGTTGCTCGGGGTTTATGGCAAATGGCAGTGTGAGCGCGAGACAAGACACCTCGTCGCCCAGCACTTGGTGGATCTGACCCCGCTTCTGGGCCGGCTGGCGACCTCCAGCCGCGACTTCCATTGAACTGAAAGGACGGCGCAGCCTTCCCGCCGACTTGGTGCCGCCTGTTCCAGCGGGCCGCCGCGTCACGTTCGGCACGGCACTTGCGTGACGGAAACCGCGCGCGGCCTCACAACCGCGCTGCCGGGCGTGGGGGCGGTTTTTCACGCATCGGGGCCCTCCAAACGGTGGATAGGGCAAGCGCGGATCGACGGATCGAGACGCAGGTGCAACGATTTGCGCTTGAGGCATCACAAAAACCGTGCACCAAGCGCAGAAAACAGCATCTGCCCGGGAACCGACCGCCTGCCGGGTTTGTCTCGATGAAGAGATGTGACGGGATGCGCTTTCATCACGCGTCAATATTGGGTGCAGTCGAAATTACGTCTACTCTGTAGAAAACACATCACGGAGGCCGCCACCCAAAACGTGTGCAACGGTGTGCACTAGGCAACAAAAGCGCCGCTGCCACGCCTGTGTATGACCGCGGACAAGGTGCAGTCCACCGAATATCCGCATATTTTCAGCCCATCGTCCGGGTCCCCCGGCCCGGCGGTGTTTCCCATCTCAGGTGCAGGAGCGAACAGATGGAACAGCCCTTCAAGCAGTTGCACAGTCTGCGCAAGTCGCGCAAGCTCAAACAGGAAGATGTCGCCAAGATGGCCGGCATCTCTCGCGAGGCGTATCTGCGCGCGGAATCCGGGCGTGCCGATCCTCGCCTGTCGACGCTGATGGCGGTGGCCGGCGCGCTGGGCCTCGAAGTGGTGCTGGCCCCGCGTGAGGCCGTCGCCGAGATCGAACGCGTGATCGCCAGCCACCCGACCCAACCGCTCGCCGCCACCGCGCCGGGCGCAGAATCGGCACAGTCCGGATCGATGGGGGGCTCGACGGGTGGACACGGCTTGGCGGGCCAGTACCGCGGTCCTGAGCGCCATCCGCAGTCCGCCTATCACCCCGGCGCGTCTCACAGCCAGGCGGGCCAGCAGGGTGCACCGCACGCCGGTAGCACCGAAGACCGCTCGCGCATGGCCGGGTCTGACCGACCGGGCGTGGGCGGCGCGTCCGGCGGTTCCGACCGCCCGGGCTCGGGTTCCGGCTCGCGCGAATCGTAAGAATCGTAAGCGGTATCGCCGCGCACTGACCGGCCCACGCACGCGTGGCCGGTCAGCGATTGAGCGCCGGATAGCGGCACGCGTACAATCCTCCCGGCAAACGGCGCCGGGCCGATTTGTGCGCGCTTGCGCCAACGTTTTCCAGTCTGTCATATGCACGGCGATTCGCCACGCACGCGCACGATCGAGGCCGTGCCGTCTTCTCCTACGGTCCCTGCCGTTCCCCATCACCCGCCGTTCTGGCACACCCTCAAGCAAGACGTCTTCTTCTGGCTGCTGCTGTCGGTTTGCGCCGTGCTCACGTTTGCCGCACCGCAACGCCTTCCGGAATACCCGGGGTTGGTGGACTGGCACACCATCGCGGCGCTTGCCGGGCTGCTGATCCTGACCAAAGCCGTTGAGTCCAGCGGCATGCTGCAACTGCTGGGTGTCCGTCTGGTCGATGCGGTCAGCAGTGAACGCGTGCTCGCACTCAGCCTCGTGGGCGCGTCTGCGGCGTTGTCGACGTTGTTGACAAACGATGTGGCGCTTTTCGTCATCGTGCCGCTGACTGTCGGTCTGCGGAAGGTGGCCCAGCTGCCGGTGACGCGGCTCGTCATCTTCGAGGCGCTGGCGGTCAATGCGGGCTCGGCGCTCACGCCGATCGGCAATCCCCAGAACCTGTTCCTGTGGCACCAGTCGGGCCTGTCGTTCGGCGCCTTCGTGTGGCAGATGGTCCCGCTGGTGGTCTTGCTGACGGTGTTGCTGCTGCTGGCGACGTGGCTGGCGTTTCCCGCGCATGAAATCCATCTGCACGCAAAAACCGGTGAGGTTGAATTGCACAAGCGTCTACTGCTGCCGGCGCTGGCGCTGTACGTGCCCTTTCTGGTACTGACCGATTTCGGATACCCGTTGGCCGCCCTCGCGGGTTTGGTCGTGCTGTACCTTGTCGGCGCGCGCTATGTGCTGGCGCGGGTCGACTGGGGCCTGTTGCTGGTGTTCGTGCTGATGTTCATTGACCTGCGACTGGTGGCGCAGCTTGGCGCTGTGCGGCAAGCGCTGGATGCGCTGGCGCTGGATAACCCGCTGCATCTGTACTGGACCGGTATCGGTGTGTCGCAAATCACCAGCAACGTGCCGGCGGCGATCCTGCTGGCCGAGTATTCGCACGACTGGCCGATGATTGCATTTGCGGTGAGCGCGGGCGGCTTCGGTACGCTCGTCGGCTCGCTCGCCAACCTGATCGCGTTGCGCATGGCGGGCGACCGCCGTGCTTGGCTGCTGTTCCATGCGTACTCCGTCCCCTTCCTGGCCGTGGCCTCGGTGGTGATCTACGCGTGGCTGACGTGGCTGCGCTGAACGAAAACGGCCACCCGAAGGTGGCCGCACAGTGTGGATGCAGCGCCAGCTCGATCAGGCCTTCTTGGCTGCCATGACCGCTTCCGACACATTGCGCGGTGCCTCGGCGTAGTGCTTGAACTCCATCGTGTATGTCGCGCGACCCTGGCTGAGCGAGCGCAGGTTGGTGGAGTAGCCGAACATCTCGGCCAGCGGCACTTCAGCGTGAACGACCTTGCCGCCGCCACCCGGAATGTCCTCCGTGCCCTGCACCATGCCGCGCCGTGAAGACAGGTCGCCGATCACATTCCCCATGTAGTCTTCCGGCGTTTCCACTTCGACTGCCATCATCGGCTCG
>JAGWNU010000086.1 GCA_028871175.1 Burkholderiaceae bacterium
GTTTAACGCGCAAGAGCTGGAAGAAACGCTTACGCAAGGCCGTGCGCTCATCGATAAAACCCTGCAGCGCGAGGGTAAGACGTCTGTCAACCTGGAAGAACTGGCCGCCAAGCTCGGGTACAAGACGCCCGATGACCTGTATGCGGTCGTTGCCAAGGACGAACTGAGCTTGCGACGGGTGGAGGCTGTGCTGCGCTCCGACGGGGCACCGCCGCCTGCGCCGGTCGACGACGAGGCCGCCATCACCAAGAAGAGCCGCGCAACGAGTGTCGCTCGCGGTGCCAAGAGCGGGGTGCTGGTGGTGGGGGTCGATTCGCTCCTCACGCAGATGTCGCGTTGCTGTAAGCCGGCACCGCCCGACCCGATTGTCGGGTTCGTCACGCGAGGGCGGGGGGTGTCGATCCACCGTCAGAATTGCTCGACGTTCCAGCAGTTGGCTGCGCGGGCGCCTGGCCGAGTGATCCAGACGGAGTGGGGTCAGCGCAGTGATTCGGTCTATCCCGTCGATATCCAGGTCGAAGCATTGGACCGCCAGGGGCTCCTGCGCGACATCTCGGAAATTCTCTCCCGCGAGAAGATCAATGTGACCGGTGTCCGGACATTGTCGAGCAAGGGCGTTGCCAAGATGCAGTTCACGGCCGAGGTGGCGCAGGCCACTCAATTGCAGCGCGCACTGACATTGATTGAGGAAGTCACAGGGGTATTGACAGCGCGGCGAAAGTGACGGTATAGTTTCGTCTTTCGGCAGGCTCGTAGCTCAGCTGGTTAGAGCACCACCTTGACATGGTGGGGGTCGTTGGTTCGAGTCCAATCGAGCCTACCAACGCATTCAGCAGGACGCGTCGGGTAGGGTGTCTAAGCCGTCATCCCTCGGAGTTGTCCCGTACAACTGCATATCAGGCGAAATATGATTCAGGCACCGCGAACTACCACCGCTTCGGAGCGACAGTAGTCAAGGTGCGGTTTTCGCCTTGCGGTCTGCCCAGAGCGGGTAGTCAGCGCAAATGAAAACGCGGCCTTGGCCGCGTTTTTTTTCGTCCGCAATTTTGTCTTGTGCGTGGCGATCAGGCTGAAATCGCTTCGAAGCATCCGATTCGATAACCTGCCGCGCCTTTCCGGTGCGGCGCACGACAGAATGACACCTGCCGCGTGCACGAGAATCGCGCGACAGTGACTCCACAGGAGCAAGCATGATCGCAATCACGTTGCCGGACGGTTCCCGGCGCGAGTTTCCCGGCCCGGTGACGGTTGCCGAAGTGGCGCAGAGCATCGGTGCGGGTTTGGCCAAGGCCGCGCTTGCGGGCCGTGTGGATGGCCAGATGGTCGATACCAGCTACACCATCGATCGCGATGCCAAGCTCGCTATCGTGACGGACAAGGATGCCGATGGTCTCGATGTGATTCGCCATTCCACGGCGCATTTGCTGGCCTATGCGGTCAAGGCGCTTTACCCGGACGCGCAGGTCACGATCGGTCCTGTCATCGAGAACGGCTTCTATTACGATTTCGCCTACAAGCGGCCCTTCACGCCGGAAGACCTCGGTGCGATCGAAAAGAAAATGGCTGAGCTCGCCAAGAAAGACGAGAAGGTCACCCGCGAAGTCTGGAGCCGCGACGATGCTGTCAAGCTGTTCGAGGGCATGGGCGAGAAGTACAAGGCTGAGATCATCGCTTCTATTCCGGCGGACCAGGAGATCGGCCTGTATCGCGAAGGCGATTTCGTCGATCTGTGCCGCGGCCCGCACGTGCCGTCGACGGGCAAGCTCAAGGTCTTCAAGCTCATGAAGGTGGCTGGCGCCTACTGGCGCGGCGATCACAACAACGAGATGCTCCAGCGCATCTACGGTACGGCCTGGGCAAAGAAGGAAGACCAGGAAGCCTACCTGCACATGCTGGAGGAGGCTGAAAAGCGCGACCACCGCAAGCTTGGCCGCGAGCTCGATCTGTTCCATATCGACGAGTACTCGCCCGGCACGGTGTTCTGGCATCCGAAGGGCTGGACGCTCTGGCAGGAGATCGAGCAGTACATGCGTCGCGTGTATCGCGAGAACGGCTACCAGGAAGTGAAGGGGCCGCAGATTCTCGACAAGTCGCTGTGGGAGAAGACCGGCCACTGGGACAAGTACCGCGAGAACATGTTCATCACGGAATCGGAGAAGCGCGAATACGCGCTCAAGCCGATGAACTGCCCGGGCCACATCCTGATCTACAAGCAGGGCATCAAGAGCTACCGCGACCTCCCGCTGCGCTTCGGCGAGTTTGGTGCCTGCCACCGCAATGAGCCTTCGGGCGGCCTGCACGGCATCATGCGGGTGCGCGGTTTCACGCAGGATGATGGCCACATCTTCTGCACCGAAGACATGATCCAGGCCGAAGTGACGGCGTTTACGACGCTGCTGCAGAAGGTCTACAAGGACTTTGGCTTTACCGAGATTCTTTACAAACTGTCGACCCGTCCGGACAAGCGCATCGGCACCGAAGAGAGCTGGGACCGCGCCGAAGCCGCACTGGCCGAGGGCCTGCGCGCATCGGGGTGCGAGTTCGAGTACCTGCCGGGCGAGGGGGCGTTCTACGGTCCGAAGATCGAGTATGTGCTTAAAGATGCGCTTGGGCGCCAGTGGCAGTGCGGCACGATCCAGGTCGATCCGAACCTGCCGGAGCGTCTTGACGCCGAGTTCGTGGGCGAAGATGGCGCGCGCCATCGGCCGATCATGCTGCACCGCGCCATCGTCGGCAGCCTGGAGCGGTTTATCGGTATCTTGATTGAGCAATACGCCGGCGCGCTGCCGACATGGCTGTCGCCCGTGCAGGTTGCTGTTCTCAGCATCACCGATGCTCACGCCGAATACGCACAATCCGTTGCTCAATCCCTGCAAAAACAAGGATTTAGGGCGATTGTCGATTTGCGGAATGAGAAGATTGGGTATAAAATCCGCGAGCATTCCGTGCAGAAGATCCCCTATCAAATTGTGGTGGGCGATAAAGAGCGGGATGAAAATCAGGTGGCCGTGCGTGCCCGTGGCAACGTCGATCTAGGCTCCATGCCCGTATCGGCGTTTGTTGAGCGACTGCAGAACGATCTCGCCAACAAGTCATGAGCTGGGCACGGCTTGTTTTTTTGCTTCTTTGAGGACATTCAACATCGCTACCGACAAATCTCACCGCATCAACCGCGAGATCAGCGCACCGGAAGTCCGGCTGACCGGGGTTGAGGGGGAAGCGCTCGGCATCGTCAAGCTGTTCGACGCACTGCGTCTGGCAGAAGAGAACGACGTCGACCTGGTCGAGATCGCGCCGACTGCGCAGCCGCCCGTCTGCCGCCTGATGGACTATGGCAAGTTCAAATATCAGGAACAGAAGAAGGCCCACGACGCCAAGCTGAAGCAGAAGGTCATCCAGGTGAAGGAAGTCAAGTTCCGCCCTGGCACGGACGACAACGACTACGGCGTCAAGCTGCGCAACGCGACGCGCTTCCTGGAGGATGGTGACAGGGTCAAGGTTACCCTGCGCTTCCGCGGCCGCGAAATGGCTCACCAGGAACTCGGCATGCGCGTGCTGGAGCGTATCAAGGCTGACCTGGAGGAATTCGGCCAGGTTGAGCAGATGCCGAAGATGGAAGGCCGCCAGGCAGTGATGATGTTGGCGCCCAAGAAGAAGAAGTAATGCAGCGGTGGCCGGACGTTTCCGGCTGCGCTGAGCAGGTTCCAGACGGAAACGTCGGAAAACGCGGCAGGTGTCAAAGCCTGCAGCGATACAACAAGTGAGCCCGGGTCTTGCAAGTGTCGGCGCTAGCCGTCCACCTGGCTTCATGTCAAAAACGGAGTTGTTCCATGCCGAAGATGAAGACGAAGAAAAGCGCCTCCAAGCGCTTTACTGCCCGTCCTGGTGGCACGATCAAACGTGGCCAAGCCTTCAAGCGTCACATCCTGACCAAGAAGACCACCAAGAACAAGCGTCACCTGCGCGGTACCGAGGGCGTCCATGAGACGAACCTGAAGTCCGTTCGCGCAATGATGCCGTACGCCTAACCCTAACTAACTACGAAAGGAGCATTTCATGCCTCGAGTAAAACGTGGGGTCACAGCGCGGGCCCGTCATAAGAAGGTTATCAGCGCAGCCAAGGGTTACCGCGGCCGCCGCAATAACGTCTATCGCATCGCCAAGCAGGCGGTCATGCGTGCTGGTCAGTACGCCTACCGCGATCGTCGCAACAAGAAGCGCGTGTTCCGCGCGCTCTGGATTGCACGTATCAACGCTGGCGCACGCGAGCATGGTCTGACCTACAGCAAGTTCATGAACGGCCTGAAGAAGGCGTCCATCGAGCTGGACCGCAAGGTGCTGTCGGACATGGCCATTCACGACAAGGTGGCTTTTGCCGCCATCGTGAACCAGGTGAAAGCCAACGTCGCCTGAATTGGATTGGCCGGGCAGGCTGCTGGAATTGCCCAGTGACTTTGCCGGCTGATCACCCTGACGGGGCTCTCACCGAGCCCCGTTTTTTATTCCGCGCATTTCGCGGACCCGAATCACCCGAATTTTCTCGCTCGCCTTCCCATGTCACTGGATCTGGATCAAGTCGTCGCCGATGCCCAAAACGCGTTTGCCTCTGCGGAGGACAACGCCTCGCTGGAAAACGAGAAGGCACGCTTTCTCGGTAAGTCTGGCGTGCTGACCGACTTGCTCAAAGGCTTGGGCAAGCTCGATCCGGAGACGCGCAAGTCCGAAGGCGCGCGCATCAACCAGGCCAAGAGCCGCGTTGAAGAGGCGCTGACCGCCCGCCGCCAGGCGCTGGCCGATGCGCTGATGAACGCCCGTCTGGCCGCCGAGGCGATCGACGTGACGCTGCCCGGCCGCGATGTGGCCGAGGGCAGCCTGCACCCGGTGATGAACACCTGGGAGCGCGTCGCCAAGATCTTCGGCTCGATCGGTTTCGACGTGGCTGACGGCCCAGAAATCGAATCGGACTGGATGAACTTCACTGCGCTGAACAACCCGGACAACCACCCGGCGCGCTCGATGCAGGACACCTTCTACATCGATGGCCGCGACAGCGAAGACAAGCTCTTGCTGCTGCGCACGCACACCAGCCCGATGCAGGTGCGTTACGCCCGCATGCATGTTGAGAAATACAAGCACCTAGACGGCATTCCGCCCATCAAGGTCATCGCGCCGGGCCGCACGTACCGCGTCGACAGCGACGCTACGCACTCGCCGATGTTCCATCAGGTCGAAGGCCTCTGGATTGCCGACAACATTAGTTTTGCCGACCTGAAGGGCGTCTATACCGACTTCCTGCGCAACTTCTTTGAGCGGGACGACATCCAGGTGCGTTTCCGCCCGTCGTATTTCCCGTTCACCGAACCGTCGGCCGAGATCGACATGGCGTTCGGCAACGGCAAATGGCTGGAGATTTCCGGCTCCGGCCAGGTGCACCCGACCGTGGTGCGCAACATGGGCCTGGACCCTGAGCGCTACATCGGCTTTGCGTTCGGCTCCGGCCTGGAGCGCCTGACGATGCTGCGCTATGGCATCAACGACCTGCGCCTGTTCTTCGAGGGCGATGTGCGTTTCCTGCGCCAGTTCGCGTAAGCGCCGAGCGCTCGCACTGGTACTTCGTCGCCCCGTTAATCGAATTTCTTTTCTGTCGCGCCATGCAATTTCCGGAATCCTGGCTTCGCAGTTTCGTCAATCCGTCGATCACCACGGATGAGCTCTCCCATCGCCTGACGATGGCCGGCCTCGAGGTGGAAGAGGTCGACCCCGTTGCTCCGCCGTTCTCGCAGATCGTTGTCGGCCATGTGGTCGAGGTCAACAAGCACCCGGATGCCGATCGCCTGAACGTCTGCAAGGTCGATGCGGGTACGGGCGAGCTGCTGCAGATCGTCTGCGGCGCGCCGAACGTGTCGGTGGGCATCAAGGTGCCGTGCGCGATGGTCGGCGCCGAGCTGCCGCCTGGCGAAGATGGCAAGCCGTTCAAGATCAAGATCGGCAAGCTGCGCGGCGTGGAGAGCTACGGCATGCTGTGTTCGGCGCGCGAGCTGAAGCTGTCGGAAGATCACGGCGGTCTGCTGATCCTGCCGGAAGACACACCGGTCGGCGAAGACATTCGCAAGGTGCTGGATCTGGATGACCAGATCTTCATCATCAAACTCACACCCAACAAGGCGGATTGCCTGTCGATCCATGGGGTGGCGCGCGAAGTGTCCGCGCTGACCGGCGCACCGATCACCGTGCCGTCGATGGCGCCCGTGGCGGTGACGCTGGCTGACAAGCTGCCGGTCAAGGTGGAAGCACCGGACCTGTGCGGTCGCTTTTCGGGTCGCATCATTCGCGGCGTGAACGCGCACGCGAAGACGCCGGCCTGGATGGTCTCGCGCATCGAGCGCGCGGGCATGCGCAGCGTGTCGGCGTTGGTTGATATTTCGAACTACGTGATGCTGGAGCTAGGCCGTCCGTCGCACGTGTTCGACCTGGACAAGATCCACGGCGGCCTGACGGTGCGCTGGGGCAAGGCTGGCGAACAACTGAAACTGCTCAACGGCGACACCATCACCGTCGACGAAAAGGTCGGCGTGATCTCGGACGAGCAGGCCATCGAAAGCCTTGCCGGCATCATGGGCGGCGACAAGACGGCCGTCACGCTCGACACACAGAACATTTACGTCGAGGCCGCATTCTGGTGGCCGGCGGCTATTCAAGGCCGCGCGCGGCGCTACAACTTCTCGACCGATGCAGGCCATCGCTTCGAGCGAGGCGTCGATTACGCGACCACCGTTGAACACATCGAACGCATCAGTGCGCTGATCCTCGAAATCTGCGGCGGGCAGGCTGGCCCGATCGACGATCAGATCGTCAATCTGCCCAAGCGCGAGCCGGTGCGCATGCGCGTCGCACGTGCTGCACGTGTGCTCGGTATTCCGCTGTCGCACGACGTTGTGGCAGACGTGTTCAAGCGCCTCGGCCTCACGTTCAGCGTCGACGGCGATGTGGTCATCGTCGAGCCGCCGTCGTATCGCTTCGACCTGGAGATCGAGGAAGACCTGATCGAAGAGGTCGCTCGCATCTACGGCTTCGAGCAGATTCCAGCCAAACCACCCGTCGCCGAAAACGCGATGCGTCCGACCAACGAGGCGCGCCGTACGATGCACGACGTGCGCCATGCCGTGGCTGCGCGCGATTATCACGAGGTCGTCAACTTCGCCTTCGTCGAGACCGATTGGGAAGCCGATTTCGCTGGCAACACGCAGCCGATCCCGCTGCTGAACCCGATTGCCAGCCAGTACGCGGTGATGCGCAGCACGCTCATCGGCGGACTCGTCGACAAGGTTCGCTACAACCTGAACCGCAAGGCGTCGCGCGTGCGTATGTTTGAGGTGGGCCGTGTGTTCCATCGCGATGCGAGCGTTGAGGATGGGGGGCTGTCGGTTGCCGGTTATGCGCAGCCAATGATGGCAGGGGGTATTGCATATGGTCCCGCGAAGGAAGAACAGTGGGGCGTACCGTCGCGCGCCGTCGATTTCTTCGACGTGAAGGGCGATGTGGAGTCCTTGCTGTGGCCGCTGCAGGCGCGTTTCGAGCGTGCGGAGCATCCGGCCCTGCACCCTGGCCGTTCGACCCGTGTCGTGCTGAATGGTCGCGCGATCGGCTGGATTGGCGAGCTGCATCCGCGTTGGCTGCAGAAGTACGATCTGCCGACCGCGCCCGTGGTGTGGGAACTCGAACTCGACGCCATCACCGCGGTTGGTCTGCCGACGTACCGGGAAGTGCCGCGCGTGCCGGCGGTGACGCGCGATATCGCACTCGTTGTGCGTCAGGATGTGGCGGTCCAGGATCTCGTCGACACGTTCGAAAAGACCGCGATCGGCACGTCGTGGCAGCGCTATCTGCAAGGCGTCGTGCTGTTCGATGAATTCCGTCCGAAGGCCGCGACGGCCGTGATTGGGGCGCAGGAGAAAAGCCTTGCCTTCAGAATTACGTTGCAAGATACTGACAGCACCCTCCAGGATGACATTGTCGAGGCCGCCACGCAGCAACTGATTCGAGCGGCCGGCGATGCATTCGGTGCGCGTCTGCGCGCCTGACGTCCGCCCCTCGCGAGAGACAGCTCGAACGAACCTCCGCATTCGGATCGAATACGCCAAGCGAATCCTATGAACGATCAACACGCGTCCGCGCTGGCCGCATCTTTGGGCGAATCACTCGGCTCCTCTTCGACCGTACTGGCCGATGCCCGGGATGCGCGCGTCCAGGATGTGCCGACACTCACCAAGGCCGAACTCGCCGAGATGCTGTTCGAACAGGTCGGCCTGAACAAGCGCGAGTCGAAGGACATGGTCGAGGCGTTCTTTGACGTGATCCGCGAGGCGCTCGAGCAGGGCGATAGCGTCAAGCTGTCGGGCTTTGGCAACTTCCAGTTGCGCGACAAGCCGCAACGTCCGGGCCGCAACCCGAAAACCGGGGAGATCATCCCCATCACCGCACGCCGTGTCGTTACGTTCCACGCCAGCCAGAAGCTCAAGGCGCTCGTTGAAGAGCGCGTCGAGCCGCTGCCTGCGAGCGCTACGTAATTCCGTTTATTCTGCTTCTCTCGCCAGCCCTTCATGGCCGCCGATAAACATACGGAGCGGGTCAACCTGCCGCCCATTCCTGCCAAACGCTACTTCACCATCGGGGAAGTAAGTGACCTGTGCGCCGTCAAGCCGCACGTGCTGCGCTATTGGGAGCAAGAGTTCACGCAACTCAAGCCCGTCAAGCGGCGCGGCAATCGCCGTTACTACCAGCATCATGAAGTGCTGCTGATCCGGCGCATCCGTGAGTTGCTGTACGAACAGGGATTTACGATCAATGGGGCGCGCAACCGGCTCGATGAGCTTCGGCATGGCGTCGGCAGTGCCGCGCCGTCGATCCCCGAACCGGAAGCCGAAAAGATCGAGGCAGCACCGCCGTCGCCAGCGATTGCCGATGGCGCAGTCGATGTGCCGGTGTTGCGGCGTGCGTTGATGGACCTACTGGCCGTCCTGCGCACGGACAAGGGGTAGGCGGCGGCACCACCGGAAATGAAAAAGCCCGCGTAACGAAGACGTTACGCGGGCTTTTTATTTTGGTCGGGGCGAGAGGATTTGAACCTCCGACCACCTGCACCCCATGCAGGTACGCTACCAGGCTGCGCTACGCCCCGAAAGCGTGAAAGTATAACAGAGACCGCTCGCCAATGACTAGTGGGTCGCGCGCCGATAGCGTGCGGGCGTCATGCCCAGGTGCTGCTTGAATGCTTTGACAAAAGCGGCCTCCGATTGATAACCAACGCGGGTGCTGATGTCGCCGACACCGTGCGGTGTGTGCATCAACTGGTCGCAGGCGAGGATCATGCGCACGCGTGTGAGGAAGTTCCACACCGTCATGTCCGAGCGTGCCTTGAAATGACGGGCATAGGTAGCGCGCGACATGGCAGCCAGGTCAGCGAGCGTGTCGATCGTCCAGGGCTGCTCTGGCGCTGCAAGCATGGCCTGGACGGACGCGCCAAGGCGGGTGTCGGAGAGCAGCGTCAGGATGCCAGCGTCGGCGTGTTCGCGCTGTCCGTGGATGCGCAGCGCGAGCGTCAACAGCGCCTGGCTCAGCGCTGTGACAATGGCCAGCGCCCCCGGGGCGCGCGCTTCCGCCTCAACGCGCATGAGGTTGATGAGCGCCTGCAGCGCAGGAAACGACGTGCTGTCTGCCAGCGAGACGTGCAGCGGATCGGGCAGCGTCTGCAGGAGCAGGGCGGCAGAGCCGGGTTCATGCACGAAGCGGCCACACAGCAGGTCGACTTCGGCAGCGCCACGGCCGAGCTGGCGAAGCGGCAGCATGCCGTCGTGACCTGCGCGCGGCTTGCGGGCAGGTGTGTCACGCGAGCCGGCTGGATCGCGGAGGGTGTGTGCCTGGCCGCGCGGGAGGAGGATGAAGTCGCCTGCTTGCAGCGTGAGGCGGCGGCCGCCGATCTCGACGACACAACGGCCGGCGAGCACCAGATGAAATGGCGCCTGGCCGTCCGGCTCTGGATCATGCGGGATCGAGAAGGGCCCTTGGAACAGGCATCGCAAATCGAGGCTGGCTTGCGGCCGGATGAGTCTGATGAACCGGCTTAGGGCGTCCATTGAGACGATTCCGCTAAAAATTGCTCGGATCGAGTATTCATTGGATCGACCACAATGGCAATACTTTCCTGACGGCGCAGGCATCGGGCCAGCGCCGCTTCATCGGGAGCACATCATGCTGGACTGGGTCGACTATCGGAAAGCGTTGCTTGGGCGTATCGGCGAGATCGGACGCATCACGCCGGACACGGTCAAGGGCTATCAATTGCTGTCAGGTGCCGGCGCAAAGACGGGGCGCCTGGATGCGAAGACGCGCGAGCTGATTGCGCTGGCGGTGTCCGTGACGGCGCGTTGCGACGGCTGTATTACCGTGCACACTGCTGAAGCCCTAAGGCATGGCGCCACGCATGAAGACATTGCCGAGGCGCTGGGCGTGGCAATTGCGATCAACGCGGGCGCCGCGCTGGTCTACTCGGCGCGCGTGATGGATGCGGTGCAGGCATATGAAAACGCCTGAGCGCGTCAGCTAACGTGCGACTCGCAGGCAGCAGGTGGCCTGACGCGACTCACCCGGCGCGAGCAGGTGCAAGCCTTCGCCGTGGTGGATTGCGTTGGGCAGCCCCATCCACGGCTCAACGCAGTAGAAGTCGGACGTCGCGTTCTCCGTCCACGTGGTGATGGCGTGCCAGGGTACCGGCGCGTTGTCCACCTCGAAGCGGATGCGGCGACCCAGCGGTGCATCGGCATGCGGCGGGATGGCAAGCGTGGCTGCGCCGTCGGCGTCGAGCAGGTGGTAGCGATCCTGCAGCGCCGGGTCATTGAGCTGGTATGTACGTCGACCCGGTTCAGGTGTGTCGAGGCTGCCATCGGACAACTGCCGCGACAACCGCGATGGCGGCATCGACAGTTCGGTTGCGCCGCGCAGCGCGTGCGGTAGCGCCAGATAGAAATGATGGCCCGCGTAGAAGGGCATGGGCGCATGGGCGCTGCCGTCGTCGACATGCCTGACCGTAAAGGTGGCCTCCAGCCCGTCGTGAAGCAGCCGGTATGTCACGCAAAACTCGAAGGCGAATGGGTAGCCTGCGCGGGTTTGCGTGCTGTCGCGCAAACGCATGACGATATGCTTGTCGCTCGCGTCTTCCACCTCGAATGGCAGGTCACGGGCGAACCCGTGCTGCGGCAAGGCATGCACCTGGCCTCGCGCATCGCGCCAGCGCCCGGTTTCACCCTCGACGAAATGCCTGCCGATAAAGGGAAACAACAGGGGATTGCCGCCGCGTACTTTGGCGGGGTTCGACCAGTCTGCGTGTTCTGGCCAGAACAGGATGTCTTCGCCGCGATGGCGCCAACGCACGAGCCGCCCGCCGGCATGGGGTGCGAGCAGTAGCATGGAGCCGTCCACGCGGGCGTCTCCGATCCGGATGAGCGTTTGGTCCTGAAACCGGGCAGTGGGCAGATCGTGCATGGGGTCGGCAGCGCAGTGACTTGTTGGCATGGGAATCGCATACTAGATTGTCAATGCGTTTTGTCTGGAGGGAAACCATGTCTATCCGCCGCTGCGGTTTGTCTTGCCGCCAGATGCTGCCTGCACACACTGTCCCTCCGCCCGACGAACCCTCGCCACCCGGCATCCCGCCCGATTTGCCCTCGCCGGACGAGCCGCCGCCTCCCGTCGAGCCGCCCGAGGCTCTCGCGGTGTAAGGCATGGTTACCAATCGTCACAGCTTTGCGTGAAGCGGTTCGTAAGATTGCGTCAGTCGCGCGTAATATGCGCGTTTTTGTTACGACACTACGAGCCAAATCATGTCGATTCTTCCGCGTTTGACCTTGTGCACCGTGCTGGCGGCCTCAATGGCCGGTTGTGTTGTTGCGCCACCCGCGCAAACGCGCACGGTCGTCGTGCATGAGCAGCCTGCACCCGCCCCGGTGGACCCGCGCGCCCGCTTTGACCAGGTGCAGGGCCGTCTTGCTGAAGAGTTTCACCGCGTCGACGTGCGCCAATCGCAGGGCTACATCGATCCGTACCGCGCCGATGGCTTGCGCGACCGGCTGCGCCGTATCCGCCAGGAGGCCAACGATATGGCCAGCCAGCATCGCGGCGGCCTGTCAGGGGATGAGCAGCACGCGCTCAACGACGAGTTGGGCGTCGTCTCGCGCGATATCAATCGCTAAGGCGTCGCGTCCATCTTCGTGGACCGATTTTCGCTGATGCTGCGATGCGGCATCGGCGAAAGGCCATGTTGCGCAGGGGAGCGTGCGCATGCGGCGGAAGCTGGTACGCTGGCGGTCCCTCTGAACATGCTCACCCGGACCCGACGCGGGTTGCAGCGGCGCCGCCGTGCGAAAGATCATCCATTGCGACTGTGACTGTTTCTATGCCGCCATCGAGATGCGCGACGATCCGCGCCTCGTCGGCAAGCCGCTGGCCGTGGGCGGGCGGCCGGAGCGGCGTGGGGTAGTCGCAACCTGCAACTACGAGGCGCGCAAGTTCGGTATCCATTCGGCGATGCCCATGGCGCAAGCGGTCAAGCGTTGTCCCGACTTGCTGATCGTGCCGCCGGCCATGGAGAAATACCGGCAGGTCGCGCGTCAGATCTTCGCCATTTATCACAGCTACACGCCGCTGGTGGAGCCGCTCTCGCTGGACGAAGCCTACCTGGACGTGAGCGACAGCCCGTTGCTCGCCGGCAGTGGCACGCGCATCGCAGAAGACATCCGCCGCCGCGTGCGCGAGGAAGTTGGCATCACCGTGTCGGCGGGGGTTGCTCCCAACAAGTTCATTGCCAAGATCGCCAGCGACTGGAACAAGCCGGATGGCCTTTTTGTGGTGCGGCCAGAGCAGGTAGATGCCTTCGTGGCAGCCCTGCCGGTGGATCGTCTCTTTGGCGTGGGCAAGGTCACGGCCGCCAAGCTGCGACGCCTCGGCGCGGAAACCTGCGGTGACCTCCGCGCGTGGGGCACCGATCGCCTGCAGCAGCATTTCGGCGTCTTTGGCTTTCGGTTGCACGACCTTTGCCGAGGCATTGATCACCGCCAGGTGCAGCCGTCACAGACCCGCAAGTCGGTGAGTGTGGAAGAAACCTATGCCTCGGATCTGCGCACACTCGACGAGTGTCAGCGCGAACTGAGCACGCTCGTTGACCAGTTGGCCGCCCGTGTCGAGCGCGCGCGCGCCGGCAACATGATCCACAAGACCTACGTCAAGCTGCGCTTTGCGGATTTCCGTGGCACGACGGTCGAGTGCATCTCGCCGCTGGTGTCGTTGCCGGTGTTCTCGAAGCTGCTGGCGCAGGGGTTCGAGCGTCGGAAGATTCCCGTGCGGTTGCTGGGCGTGGGCGTGCGTCTGTACGAGTCCGATGCCCACGCGCGCCAGCAGCCCCTGTTTGCCGAAGATCCTGCGGCTGCCGATTGAGCCGTCTGTCGCAACCCTCGGGTCAGAATTGTCCTATTTTCCTGTCTGCAGCATGGCGATAGGAGGGCGGGTTATCGCCAGCGGGTAGAATCCCCGCTTTTTGCAAGAATCCGCCGCCGCGCGCCACACGTGCGCGACAGTGCCTTCCACCACATCCGGAAAGCGCAGATAGGAGACGCAGTCGATGAGTTTGTTCCGTACCAAGAACGTGGATCACATGATCCGCACGGGCCACAGCAATACCGGCCTGAAGAAAGTCCTCGGGCCCCTGGATCTCACCTTCCTGGGCGTCGGCGCCATTATCGGCACCGGCATCTTCGTGCTGACCGGCACGGGCGCACTGACCGCCGGGCCCGCACTGACCCTGTCGTTCATCGTGGCGGCGCTGGCATGCGGGTTTGCCGCGCTGTGCTACGCCGAATTCGCCTCGACCATCCCCGTGTCGGGCTCCATTTATACCTACGCCTACGCGACCATGGGCGAGCTGGTGGCCTGGATCATCGGCTGGGACCTG
>JAGWNU010000087.1 GCA_028871175.1 Burkholderiaceae bacterium
TGGCAGCGGACAGACGCGACTTGGCGCGTGCAGCCTTGTTCTTGTGAACGATCTTCTTGTCAGCGATGCTGTCGATCGTGCTCTGAGCGGTCTTGAATGCGGCGGCGGCTGCGGCCTTGTCGCCACCAGCCACGGCCTTGCGGACGGTCTTGATCGCGGTGCGCAGACGCGAGCGCAGTGCCGAATTGTGGGCGTTCAGTACGACGGCCTGGCGTGCGCGCTTGCGTGCTTGTGCGGTGTTTGCCATGGAAAATATCCTGAAGAAAACTGTTGCAAGCGCCCCGGGAGACACGGAAGGCCGAAGCGCGCGAATGCGTGGGAAACGACAATTATACGCAGATTCTCTTGGCGGATGCAAACCGTGTTGCGAAATCGTCTGCGTGACGCCGCATTGCGGCTTTGGCTGCACTTTAGGCAGGCGGCAAGCCGATCCCTATAATACGGCCCCAATTGCGCCGGCCCGCGCGAACCCCGCAGGGCGCCACCGGTCAGAACGCCATCGCCGCAAAGCCCAACGGCGGCGCACAACCTCGCATCCATCTTGAACCTCCTCAGAACCCTTGCCACGATCAGCGGCCTGACGATGCTCTCGCGCATCACCGGGCTGATCCGCGAAACGCTGATCGCCCGCGCGTTCGGCGCTTCGGTCTACACCGACGCCTTCAACGTCGCCTTCCGCATCCCCAACCTGCTGCGCCGGCTGTCGGCCGAGGGCGCGTTCTCGCAGGCGTTCGTGCCCATCCTGGGCGAGTTCAAGAACCGACAGGGCGAGCACGAAACGCGCGCCCTGGTCGACTCGGTGGCCACCGTGATGACGTGGTTCCTGGTGATCATCTCGGCGCTGGGTGTGATTGGCGCACCGCTGATCGTCACTGCCGTTGCCACCGGCTTCAAGACGCACGAGCAGCAGGCTTACGTCTCGGCGGTCTTCATGACGCGTGTGATGTTTCCGTATATCGGGCTGGTGTCACTGGTGGCGTTGGCTTCGGGCATCCTGAATACGTGGCGCGAGTTCGCTGTGCCCGCCTTCACGCCGGTCCTGCTGAACCTCTCGTTCATCGTGGCGGCACTGTTCGTGGCGCCATTCCTGGAAACACCGATCTATGCGCAGGCCTATGCGGTGATGGTGGGCGGCATTCTGCAGCTGGCGATCCAGGTTCCGTCCCTACGGCGCGTCGGGATGCTACCGCGCGTGTCGTTCAACGTGCGTGCGGCGTGGCACCACCCGGGCGTGCGGCGCGTGCTCAAGCAGATGCTGCCAGCCACGCTCTCGGTATCGGTAGCCCAGATCAGCTTGATCATCAATACGAACATCGCCTCGCGCCTGCCGACGGGCAGCGTGTCGTGGCTGAACTATGCGGACCGGCTGATGGAATTCCCGACCGCGCTGCTGGGCGTGGCGCTCGGGACGATCCTCCTGCCGAGCCTGTCAAAGGCGAGTGCGGACGATAATCGCGAAGAGTATTCCTCGCTCCTGGATTGGGGCTTGCGGCTCACGGTGCTGCTGGCGGTACCGTCGGCGGTGGGGTTGTTCGTGTTTGGCGCGCCGCTCACGGCCACGCTGTTCCACTACGGAAAGTTCACGGGTATTGACGTCGAGATGACGCGCCAGGCACTGGTTTCGTATGGCGTGGGGCTGCTCGGGTTAATCGTCATCAAGATCCTGGCACCGGGCTTCTATGCACGGCAGGACATTCGCACACCGGTGAAGATCGCGCTGGTGGTGCTGGTCGCGACGCAGCTCTCCAACTACTTCTTCGTGCCCGTGTTCGGACACGCCGGACTGGCGCTGTCCATCAGCTTCGGCGCGACAATCAATGCGGCACTGCTGTTCTTCGGCTTGCGCCGCCGCGGCTACTACCATCCACTGCCGGGCTGGGGGTTGTTCGTTGCCCAGGTCATCTCGGCCGTGCTGCTGCTGGCTGGCGTGCTGCTGTGGTTTGCGCATAACTTCGACTGGGTGGCGCTGGGGACCAGGCCACTGGTGCGCATCGCGCTGCTGGGCGCCTGCCTGGTCCTGTGTGCGGTGGTCTATTTCGGTACACTGTGGATGACTGGGTTGAAGTTCTCCACGTTCCGAAAGAAGGCCATCTGATGACCACCAAAGTCCTCGATTACTTTTCGGCCCTCGTCGCGGACGACGACAGCATTCCCCTCACCGAGACTGCGCTATCCATCGCGCAGGACGCATACCCGGACCTCGACCTGCAAGCAGAGCTGGCCGCCATCGACGTCCTGGTGGCACGGATCAAGAACCGCATCGCAGAAGGCACGCCGGCCATCCTGCGCTTGCGCCTGCTCAACCAGTTCTTCTATCGGGAACTGGGCTTCGGGCCCAATGCCAACGATTACTACGACCCCGAGAATTCCTATCTGAACGCCGTGCTGCAAAGCCGGCGCGGGATTCCGATCTCGCTGGCGGTGCTCCTGATGGAAATCGGCCAGCAGATCGGGCTGCCGCTCAAGGGCGTGTCGTTTCCGAACCACTTCCTGGTGCGCATGAGCATCCCGGCAGGCGAGGTCGTGCTGGATCCGCTGACCGGACAGACGCTATCGAAGGAAGAACTGCAGGACATGCTCGACCCTTACCTGGAAAGGGAAGGCATCGAAGACCCGAACACCGTGCCGCTCGGGGTGTTCCTGCAGGTGGCCACGCACCGGGAGATCATCGCGCGCATGCTGCGCAACCTGAAGGCGATCTACCTGCAGGAGTCACGCTGGCAGCGCCTGCTGGCGGTGCAGCAGCGACTGGTGATCCTGCTGCCGGATTCGATCGAGGAAGTGCGCGACCGGGGGTTGGCCTACGCCAACCTCGAATGCTTCCGCCCGGCCCTGGCGGACCTGGAAGCCTATGTAGACGCACGACCCGACGCAGCCGACACACCCAAGCTCAAGGAGCGCATGCCGACGCTGCGCGCCATGAGCAAGAACCTGAACTGAGACGCTCGCTTATTTCGGCGCGACCGTGCGGCGCCGGAGCAACTTCCACAGCCCGCCGAGCGCGAGCGGCACAATCGCCGCGCCAAGGCCGATCAGCACGATCGTGTTCAGGTGATCCCGGATGACCGGCACGTTGCCGAACGCCTCGCCAGACAACACCAGGATCGCCACCCACAGCACCGCGCCGATCATGTTGAAGAGCTGGAACTTGGCGAACGTCATCTTCGACACACCCGCCACGAACGGCGCAAACGTGCGCACCACCGGAATGAAGCGCGCCATCACCAGCGTCTTGCCGCCGTGGCGTTCATAGAATGCGTGCGTCTTGAGCAGCGCCTTGTGGTCCAGGAAGCGTATGTGACCGTCGAACACCTTGGGACCGATCCACGCACCCACGAAGTAGTTCATGGTGTTGCCCGTCACCGCCGCAATCACGAGCAGCACGATCAGCAGCCAGGCGTCCATCTGGCCCGTTGCGCACATGGCGCCGGCAATGAAGAGCAGCGTGTCACCGGGCAGGAATGGCAGCACCACCAAGCCGGTTTCGGCAAACACGATGGCGAAGAGCAGCACATACACCCACGCGCCGTACTGCTGAATGAGCAGGCCCAGCGATTTGTCGACATGCAGGACGATGTCGAGCAGTTGCGTCACGATATCCAAACCAACCCCCGATTGAGCAGCGGCAAATGATACCGGATGTCAATTGGATGGCCCCCGGTACGTGTCGGCCCTGCGTCGGTGCGACGCACGGAAGCTGACATTTATAATGCCGCGATGACTTCCGCCACCGCCTCCCGCCGCCCCATCCGCCCGCTTCCGGACCAGCTGATCAGCCAGATCGCGGCCGGAGAAGTGGTCGAACGGCCAGCGTCCGTGGTCAAGGAGCTGCTGGAAAACGCCCTGGACGCCGGTGCCACGCAACTCCAGATCAAGCTGGAAGAAGGTGGCGTGCGCCGCATTGCCATTACCGACAACGGCGGCGGCATTCCGGCCGACGAACTGCCCGTCGCGCTGATGCGCCATGCGACCAGCAAGATCGGCTCGCTGGAAGAGCTGGAATCCGTAGCGACGCTGGGTTTTCGTGGCGAGGCGCTGGCCTCGATTGCGTCGGTGGCCGAACTGACGCTCACTTCGCGCACCGTGCACGACGCCCATGCCACGCAGATCATCGCCCAAAGCGGCCGCACGCAGCCTGCGTCCGGGGGCGTCGGCACCACTGTCGACGTGCAGCATCTGTACTTCAATACGCCGGCGCGCCGGAAATTCCTGAAGACCGAACAGACCGAGCTGGGCCATTGCCTGGAGGTCATTCGACGCACGGCACTTGCGCGCCCGGACGTCGCCATCTCCGTGCATCACAACGGCAAGCCGCTGGAGCACTGGAACGCCACCGCGGCGGATTCACGCACCGCGGCCGTGCTCGGCAGCGAGTTCGCCCGCGCGCGCCTGCCCTTCGAGGAATACGCCGGCGAGCTGCGCATCTTCGGCTTTGCCGGCCTGCCCACCGCCTCGCGCGGCCGGGCCGACCACCAGTTCTTCTACGTCAACGGCCGCTTCGTACGCGACCGGCTGCTCACGCACGCCGTGCGCAGCGCTTACGAGGATGTACTCCACGGCGATCGCTTTCCCGCCTACGTGCTGTGTCTCGAGCTGCCGCCCGAAGCCGTGGACGTGAACGTGCATCCGTCCAAGATCGAAGTGCGGTTCCGCGACAGCCGCGCCGTGCACCAGTTCGTCTACCACGCCGTGCAGCGCGCGCTGGCGCGGCATGCGGGCGAACAGGGCGACAGCCTGCGCACCGACATCGCCGAGGCGCCGGAGGTGGCGGCCCCGCCCTCGCCGGCCGACAACACCGCGCGCTGGATCAATCAGATGGCTGCGCGCCAGACGTCGCTCGGCATTGCGCAACCGCGTGGCGAATACCTGTCGATGATGCGCGGCGACACCACGCCGCTCGCATCGTCGCGCCCCGCCTGGATGGCCGACGTGCCGAGCGCGGCGACGCTGTTCGACGGTGGCACGGCGACCCGCGAAGCGCCGGGCACCGAAGCAGCATCCGGCGCCGTTTCACCGGCCGACGACGATGCCCATCCGCTCGGCTTTGCCGTCGCGCAGTTGCACGGCATCTACGTGCTGGCGCAGAACGCACGCGGCATGGTGCTGGTCGACATGCACGCCGCGCACGAGCGCATCCTGTACGAACAGCTCAAGGCAGCGCTCGAAGCCAGGCGCGTTGAAGTCCAGCCGCTGCTGATTCCGGTCACGTTTGCCGCGAGCGCAGTGGAAATCGGCACCGCTGAAGAATTCCGCGACACGCTCACGCTGCTGGGCTTCGACATCTCGGCCGTATCGCCCACCACGCTGGCCGTGCGCGCCGTACCGACGCTGCTGCAGAAGGCCGATGCGCAAGCCCTCGCACGGGACGTGCTGCGCGATCTCCAGTCCTATGGCGGCTCGCGTGTGCTGGCCGAGCGCCAGAACGAACTGCTCGCCACGCTGGCCTGTCATTCCGCCGTGCGTGCCAACCGCCGGCTGAACCTGGACGAAATGAACGCGTTGCTGCGCCAGATGGAAGCCACGGAACGCGCCGATCAATGCAACCACGGCCGCCCGACGTGGATCCAGCTCACGGTGGCCGATCTGGACCGCCTGTTCCTGCGCGGCCAGTAATTCAGTCACGCCGATGATCGTGTCTTCACAAACTGCGCCGCGTGCCGTCTGCCTGCTCGGCCCCACTGCGTCGGGCAAGACCGCGGCTGCGTTGAAGCTCGCCGAGCGCTGGCCGGTCGAGATCATCAGCATGGATTCGGCGCTGGTCTACCGCGGCATGGATATCGGCACCGCGAAGCCCAGCACTGAGGAGCGAGCCATCGCCCCGCACCATCTGATCGACATCATCGATCCGCTCGAGGCGTATTCCGCGGCGCAGTTCACCAACGATGCACAGGCGCTGATCGACGCCATCCGCGCGCGCGGCAAGTTGCCGCTGATCGTCGGCGGCACGATGCTGTATTACAAGGCGCTCACGCAAGGGCTCTCGGATCTGCCCGGCGCGGATCCGGCCATCCGCGCCGAGATCGACGCTGAAGCCGCGCGCGATGGCTGGCCCGCGATGCACGCAAGACTCGCACGGGTGGACCCCGTCACGGCCGCGCGGCTGCACACCACCGACGCGCAGCGCATCCAGCGCGCGCTCGAGCTGTATCGACTGACCGGCCAACCGATGTCTGCGCTGCTTGCGCGCGAAGCCGGCGCGCATGCATTCCAGCAGCATGAAGCCGCTGCGCCGTATCTGACGATCGCACTCGAGCCCTCCGACCGCCTCGTGCTGCATGCGCGCATCGCGCAGCGGTTCGACGCGATGCTCGCCGGCGGCTTGCTCGACGAGGTGCAGGCCCTGCGCGCGCGTGGCGATCTGTCGCCCGCGCTGCCCTCGATCCGCTGCGTCGGCTACCGGCAGGCGTGGGCCTATCTCGACGGCGAGATCGACATGACCGCGTTGCGCGAACAGGGCATCGCCGCGACGCGCCAGCTCTGCAAGCGCCAGATCACGTGGCTGCGCAGCACGCCCGAGCGGCATGTCGTCGATTGCCTCGCGCCGGATTACGTCGAACAGGTCGCGCGCCTCGTCCAAACCTCTCTGGAATCCCCGTCCCAATGACAACCGTCGATACCGCCGCTACGTTCACGCTGCGTCCGGCCACGCCGGACGACTGCGCTTCCCTCGTGCGCCTCATTACAGCGCTGGCCGAGTATGAAAGGCTCACGCATCTCGTGCAGACCACGCCCGAAGCGCTTGCCACGATGTTGTTCGGGCCGCGGCCATATGGCGAGGCGGTGCTCGCCGAAGTGGAGGGTCAGGCGGTGGGCTTTGCGCTGTTCTTTCACAATTTCTCGACCTTCCTGTGCAAGCCGGGCCTGTATCTGGAGGACCTCTTTGTCGATCCGGCGTATCGAGGCTTGGGCATCGGTAAGGCGCTGCTGATCCACCTGGCGCGGCTGGCGCAGGAACGCGGCTGCGGCCGCTTCGAATGGAGCGTGCTCGACTGGAACGCACCGTCTATCGCCTTCTACGAAGCCATGGGCGCCGACGTGCTGCCCGAGTGGCGCATCTGCCGTGCCACGGGCGAGGCCCTCGACAAGATGGCCGCCATCTCCATGCCCGCAGGCATGGCCGCGCACGGCTGAATTCGACCGCAAGCTCCGGAGTGCCGCGCGTGTTCCGGCAGGCGTAGGCTTGGCATATCGCATCTCCACCCCACGGACGCATATGCCGCCCTCCACGGCCACCGCGCGGGCAAGCGCAGGCCACCCGCCCAACCTCGATGGCATCGATTGGCATGCCTTGGAAGACACCCTCAATGACGTGGGCAGCGCCGTGCTCCCGGGGCTCCTCACGCGCGACGCCTGCGGCGAATTGGCCGCGCGCTATGCGCATGACGGTCTGTACCGCTCGCGCGTGGTCATGGAACGCCACGGTTTTGGCCGCGGCGAATATCGTTACTTTGCTTACCCGTTGCCCGGCTTGATTGCGGCGTTGCGCGCAGCGCTATACCCGCGCCTGGCTGTCATCGCCAACCGCTGGAACGATGCGTTGGCGATCGACGCACGCTTTCCGCCCGCGCACGCCGACTTCCTGCGCCGCTGCCACGATGCCGGCCAGGTGCGGCCCACGCCGCTCATCCTGCGTTACGGCCCGGGCGACTACAACTGCCTGCATCAGGACCTCTACGGCGAACACGTCTTTCCGCTGCAGGTGGCGATCCTGTTGTCCGAACCGGGCGTCGACTTTACCGGCGGCGAGTTCGTCATGACCGAGCAACGCCCGCGCATGCAGTCACGGCCCGAAGTCGTCCCGCTGCGACAGGGCGACGCGGTGATCTTTGCCGTACACCATCGCCCCGTGCAGGGCACACGGGGCGTGTACCGCGTCACCATGCGCCACGGCGTGAGCCGCGTGCGTTCCGGTCAGCGGCATACTATCGGCATCATCTTCCATGACGCGTTGTAGCCAATTCACCATGACCTCCGGCGATCTGTTTGCCGACCACCCCCCCGCCAACGATGTGCGCGTTGCCGTGGCGCCGGCCACCCTCGTCCTGCGCGGCTTTGCGCTGGCCGAGGCGCCTGCGCTGGTCGCTGCCGTGGAAAACGTGACGCAGCAGGCACCGTTTCGCCACATGGTCACGCCGGGCGGTTTCGAGATGTCGGTGGCGCTCACCAACTGTGGCCAGCTCGGCTGGACGTCCGACCGCCGTGGCTACCGCTATGCCACGCACGATCCGCTCACCGGCAACCCATGGCCGCCGCTGCCTGACGTCTTTCTTGATCTGGCAAGCCGCGCGGCCGCCGAAACAGGCTTTCCGGGCTTCGTACCCGACGCCTGCCTCATCAACCGTTACGTGCCCGGCGCACGCATGTCCTTGCATCAGGACCGCGATGAGCAGGACTTCGGCGCGCCGATCGTCTCCGTCTCGCTGGGCATGCCGGCAACATTCCTGTTCGGCGGACACCAACGCGCCGACAAACCCCAGCGCATCCCGCTCTTCCACGGCGACGTGGTGGTCTGGGGCGGCCCCGACCGCCTGCGCTACCACGGTGTGGCACCGCTCAAGGACGCTCCGCATCCGCTCCTGGGCAGCCGGCGCATCAACCTGACGTTCCGCAAGGCCGGCTGACATGACCGCCATTGCCGCCGCATCGTCCGGGCGCATCTACCGGCAAGCTGCCGATTTCCTGTCCACGCTCGACGATGACTGGGCACGCCACATCGCCGCCACCGGCCCGTGCGGCCATCAGCCCAAGCCGGCGCGCGAACCCTATGAGGCGCTCGTACGGGCCATTGCCTACCAGCAGTTGCATGCCAAGGCAGGGGACGCCATTCTGGGCCGCTTGCTGGCGCTCTACCCCGGCTCGGGCTTTCCCACGCCCGAGCAACTGCTCACCGCGGATGAAGCAGCCTTGCGCGGGTGCGGCTTCTCGGCACGCAAGCTGGCGGCTATTCGCGGCATCGCGCAGGCGACGCTCGACGGTATCGTTCCCAATCGCGACGACGCCCTCTCCATGCCGGATGAGGCGCTCATCGATCGACTGGTGAGCCTGCGCGGCGTCGGCCGCTGGACGGTCGAGATGCTGCTGATCTACTCGCTGGCGCGCACCGACGTCCTGCCGGGCGACGATTTTGGCGTGCGCGACGGCTACCGCCGGCTGAAGCGGCTTGCCGCCGCGCCACCGCGCAAGCAGATCTTGGAGATCAGCCAGGCATGGCGGCCGTACCGCACCATTGCCACCTGGTACTTGTGGCGCGTGCCCGCCGCTCAGGCGGCATCCCAGATCCCGTAGCGGTGTGCCGCAGCGGCGCAACACCGCCGGGACGTCCACTGCGGATGCCGTGCTTCCCCCGATGCTGGCCCCCGCAAACCCAGGGGGCCCTCCCTCCCACGGGATCGGAAATAGCGCCGGAATTTGACCGCAAGACCCGGAGTGCTGCCACCGTCGTGCGCCGCTACAGTACAGGCATCGATTTTCATTGCCACCTGCCATGCAAACGCCCGCCAAGATCGCCCACACCGCCACTGTCGAACACGATCCGCGCTGGGCTCGCGTGCTGGCGCGGGACTCCTCCGCAGACGGCCAATTCGTCTATGGCGTCAGGACCACCGGCGTGTATTGCCAGCCAAGCAGCACGTCACGCCTGCCGCGCCCGGAAAACGTCGAGTTCTTCGACACCGCCGCCGAGGCCGAAGCCGCCGGGTATCGCCCCAGCCGGCGCGCACGCCCCGACCAGACCGCCGCGCGCGCGCAGCAAGCCGCACTGGTTGCGGCCGCATGCCGCCGCATCGAGGCCGCCGACACACAGCCCACGCTCGACGCCTTGGCGCAAGACGCCGGCTTGAGCGCCTACCACTTTCACCGCCTGTTCAAGAGCGTGACAGGCCTGACACCCAAGGGCTACGCCGCTGCGCACCGCGCCCGCAGGCTGCGGGCACGGCTGGAGCGCGGCAGCTCCGTCACCGAGGCCATTTACGATGCCGGCTTCAATGCAAGCAGCCGCTTCTATGAGGCGTCTGACAGCGTGCTCGGGATGACCGCCAGCCGCTACCGCGCGGGGGGCGCGCAGACCACGATCCGCTTTGCGGTCGGTGAATGTTCGCTTGGGTCCATCCTGGTGGCGCAAAGCGACCGCGGCATCTGCGCGATCCTGATGGGCGACGATCCGGACGCGCTCGCACGCGACTTGCAAGACACCTTCCCCAAGGCCGACCTGATCGGCGGCGATGCGGGATTTGAACAATTGGTCGCGCGCGTCGTGGGGCTGATTGAAGCGCCCTCCCTGGGCCTGGACTTGCCCTTGGACGTGCGCGGCACGGCGTTTCAGGAGCGCGTCTGGCAGGCACTGCGGGAAGTGCCTCCCGGCAGCACGACCAGCTACGCCGAAATTGCGGCCCGCATCGGCGCGCCCAGGGCGATCCGGGCAGTGGCTCAAGCCTGCGCGGCCAACCATATCGCCGTGGCCATCCCGTGCCATCGCGTGATCCGGCGCGACGGCAGCACCTCGGGCTATCGCTGGGGCGTGGAGCGCAAGCGCGCGCTGCTGGAACGGGAAGCGCAATCCTGAGGCGGTCGGTGCATGACAGGGGTAAAGTCGCGGTTTTCTGACCGAAACGATATGCAGCGCATCATGACCCGCCCCCTGCTCCTTGCCATGCTGACCGCCTTTGCGCTGGCGGCCTGCGGCCGCTCGACCGAGACACCCAAGCCCACCAGCACGCCCGTGCCCGCCTCTTCGCCGGCAGCCAGCGCCGCAAGCCTGCCTGCCCCGGCCGGCGCGAGCGCACCCGCCCTCAGTGAGGCAGAACAGGACAAGGCGATCGATTTGGCGCGCGCTGCGCTCCAGAAGTCCGGGCTGACCAGCCTGTCACCCGACTGCCTCTCGTTTCTGGCCACGCCGGAAGACGCGGCGCACGTCAGCGTCGATGTGCTGGAAAACCACACGCCCGCCTGTGGTGGCGACCCGAACACGGCACCGCGTGTGGTGACACTGTTGATCGACAAGAACACCGGATCGGTGCAGAGAGACGACCCCGCGACGGGTGAGTATGTGCCGCTGAAGTAAGCCGCCCGCACTCGTCAGCCATAAAAAAACCGCCGAGTGCATCGGCGGTTTTCTGTTGCTTGGAGCGTCGCTTCAGACCACGATCGTCTGTGCTTCGCCCGCCTGGCGAGCGCGGATCTCGCCGAGCTGGTAGACCGATTCACCCGCGGCCTGCAGGTGGGCCATCGCCGCCGGGGCATCGGCCGCCGACACGATCACGACCATGCCGATACCGCAGTTGAACACGCGGTGCATCTCGGCATCGGCCACGTTGCCGGCCTTCTGCAGCCACTGGAACAGCGGCGGCAGCGTCCAGGCGTCCTTGTGCAGCACGGCGGTCAGGTTGTCTTGCAGCACGCGCGGCACGTTTTCGGTCAAGCCGCCGCCGGTGATGTGGGCCATGCCCTTGACGGTCAGCTTTTCCATCAACGCGAGCAGCGGCTTCACGTAGATGCGCGTCGGCGCCATGATGGCGTCCTGCAGGCGCTGGCCGTGGAAGTCGGCGTTCAGATCCGGGCGCGACACCTCAATGATCTTGCGCACCAGCGAGTAGCCGTTCGAATGCGCACCCGACGAGGCCAGGCCCAGCACCACGTCGCCCTCGGCAATGGTGGTGCCGTCGATGATCTTGCGCTTTTCGACCGCGCCGACGGCAAAGCCGGCCAGGTCGTATTCGCCGTCCGGGTACATGCTCGGCATTTCAGCGGTTTCGCCGCCGATCAGCGCGCAGCCGGCCAGCTCGCAACCCTGGGCGATGCCCTTGACGACGGTGGCAGCGGTGTCGACGTCGAGCTTGCCGCAGGCGAAGTAATCCAGGAAGAACAGCGGCTCGGCGCCCTGCACGAGGATGTCGTTCACGCTCATGGCAACCAGATCCTGGCCCACCGTGTCGTGACGGTTCAGCGCAAAGGCCAGCTTGAGCTTGGTGCCCACGCCGTCCGTGCCGGACACCAGCACGGGCTCCTGATACTTCTTGGACAGCTCGAACAGCGCGCCGAAGCCGCCGATGCCGCCCAGCACGCCTTCGCGCATGGTGCGCTTGGCAAACGGCTTGATGCGGTCGACAAGGGCGTCACCCGCCTCGATATCGACGCCCGCGTCGCGGTAGGACAGGCCGCTGGATGCGGATACGGCGGATGCGGATGGGGTTTCGGAAGCGCTCATACAGTCGTCAGAATGAAAAATATGCGGTGGCGCGCGGCGGAGACGCCACAAAGGCTGGACCCGCCGGTCCAGTAAAATCGCGATTTTACCGGATGCGGCCTCCCCGATGGCCGCTTTTCAGGTTGACCAATGCGCCACAGGAACCCACACCGCCCATGAACGCGCCCATGCTGACGCAGGAAACCAAGCGCACGCTGGCTTGGCTTGCCGTGGCGGTCCTCTTCCTGGCGCTGCTCAAGCTGCTGGCGCCCACGCTGACGCCCTTCGTGTTCGCGTTCATCCTGTCGTACATCCTGCATCCGGGCGTCCACTGGCTGCAACGCCACCGCGTGCCGCGTGTTTTCAGCGTGTTCCTGATGATCGTGGTGCTGAGCATCGTCGGCGTGGCGCTGACGCTGCTGGTGCTGGCCGTGCTGCAGAAAGAGATCCCGGCGATCCGCGAGCAGTTGCCCGGCATGCTGGCCAAGGTCAACGCGGTGCTCTCACCCCGGCTGGCAGAACTGGGCGTGCATGTGCGATTCGACTTCCCCGGCCTGCGCCGCCTGCTGTCGGATCAGCTCGCGGCAAGCCCGGACGACGTGATGGCCACGACGCTGAACTACCTGCGCGTGTCGGGCTCGGCCGCCGCACAGGTGCTGGGGATGGTCTTCCTCGTGCCGATCGTGATGTTCTACCTGCTGATGGACTGGAACATGCTCATGCGGCGCCTGGAGACTGCCGTGCCGCGTCGCTGGCTGGCCAAGACGCGCGAGCTGGCGGCCGAGACCGACGGCCTGCTGTCCCAGTATCTGCGCGGGCAGATCATCGTGATGCTGGTGCTGGCCGTGTACTACTCTGCCGGCCTGGCCCTGGCCGGCTTTGACGTGGCACTGCCGGTTGGCATCTTCACGGGGCTGGCGGTATTCATCCCGTACATCGGCTTTGGCGTGGGGCTGACGCTGGCTGTCCTGTCAGCCCTGCTGCAGTTCGGCAACCTGTATGGGCTGCTGGCCGTAGCGGTGGTGTATGGCATCGGCCAGTTTCTCGAAAGCTTCTATCTGACGCCCCGCCTGGTGGGCGAGCGCATCGGCCTGCATCCGCTGGCCGTCATCCTCGCCTTGCTGGCTTTTGGCCAATTGTTCGGATTTTTCGGTATCCTCCTTGCCCTGCCGATCAGTGCGGTCCTGCTGGTTGGCCTGCGGCAGATCCGCCAGCTTTATCTGAACAGCAAGCTGTACCGCGACTGAGATTGATCGACCCGCCGACCGGCGCCTCACGTTTCATGGCCACACCCGAACAGCTCCCGCTCGAACTCGGCGCGACACCCGCCCCGACCTTCGACAACTTCGTCGCCACCGGCAACGAAGAAGCGGTGCTGCGCCTGCGCGCCCTGATCCCGCAGGTGGTGGACGGCACGGCCACCGACCGCCTCGTCTATCTCTGGGGCGAATCCGGCAGCGGCCGCAGCCACTTGCTGCAGGCCATCTGCGCCCAGGCCGAGGCCGGAGGCTACGAAGCCCGCACGCTGGAGCCCGACGCCCCGCCCGAAGCCTTCGAGTTTGATCCCGCCATCACGGTCTGGACCATCGATGACGCCGAGCGCCTGGACGAATGGGCCCAGATCGCTGTCTTCAACCTGGTCAATGAAGTGCGCGCGCATCCCCACATAGCCCTCATCATTGCCGGAGCAGCGGCGCCGATGTCGATGCCGCTGCGGGAAGACCTGCGCACCCGGCTCGGC
>JAGWNU010000088.1 GCA_028871175.1 Burkholderiaceae bacterium
CACGAATCGCAGATTTGAAAGTGAACAGGAAAGTCAATGAAATCAACGATCTACCAACACCACCTCCGCGCCAGTGCTAGCTTTTCGTACCGTCACTTATTGCACTGAAAACGAGGAGACCCCGTAGCGGGCGATCGCACCACGTGGCAGCGCGCGGACCTTTAACGCGGCGCGGACATGCTCGATCACCGCCGGCGGCACATCCATCAGCATCGGGAAATACCCCAGGCGCTGCAGCAGCTTGAGCTGCACGAGAATCAGGACCGACGTGGAGACCTGACGGGATTGCTTGCGCACGAAGCGGATCTCGGTGGTCGTCGGCGAGAACGCTGCCTTCAGTTCAGCAGGGCTGATTTCCGCCGGCAGAACCGGATAGGCGGTCTCGTGGATCGGCTGCAAGGTCACTGTCGCCGCCCGAAGGCCTGCTCAAGCTGCCGTGAGCGTTGCACCTCGTCATCGTGCAGATAAATCGACGTGGTGGTGATAGAGGCGTGTCGCAGGTTGTCGCGCACCGTGGTCAACGTTGCCCCCTGCGCCAGCGCATGGGTGGCGTGGGTGTGGCGCATCCAGTGTGGCGTGGCGCGGCACAACTTGTTCGCCAGCGCTGGGTGATCGGTCTGTATCGTGTCGGCCGCCAGCACAAAGAAGCGGCGCAGCACGCTGCGCAGGCGCGGGGGCGTGATCGCCTCCGCCCCGTCCAGGCTGGCAAGCAGCGGCGTATCCGGTTTCCAGTGGGCGGGTGTCACCGGCAAGCCGCGTTGCATCAGGTATTGGTCCAGCGCATGGCGGGCCAGCGACGGCAGCGCGACCTTACCCGGTTTGGCGCCTTTACCCACCAGGTGCAGCCATCGCTCGCCGCGCGCACCGATTTCGATCCCGCCAAGCGTCACGCCCACCAACTCGCCTGCCCGCAGCCCGGTCGCGTAACCAAAATCAAGCAGGAACCGCAGACGCTGTGCTGCGGGGGCGGTCCATCCATAGGACCATTCGAGTCCATCGGCAATCGCGCGGGCCAACTCCCACTCGCCCGCCGAAAACGCGCGCGACGCATCCAGGCCGGCGGCGCGCTGGCCACCTCGCACCTTGAGGCCAGCAAACGGGTTGGCCAGCACATACCGCTGCTGGATCAACCAGCGAAACATGGCGCCGAGAACCGACAGGGCATAGGCAATCGATCGCGCCGACAGGCCTCCGGTAAAGGGCCGCCATTCTGGAGACGTGCGCGGACGTGCTGGCGCTACCCAGCGCTGATGCGGTGCCGGCCGCCGCAGGAACGCGCGGTAGGCCGTCGCATCTTCGGCCGTCAACGATGACAGCGCCTTGCCGCGCTCGGCGATGGACCACAGCAGCACGCGTTCCGCCTCCTTGCGATAGGCACGCAGGGTCTCGGGCGATTCGTGCAAGGCCAACCAAGCGCCAATGGCTTCGTAGTCATTGCCTGCATCGAGCGTGCACATGTCCCGTGGCGCGCGGAAGACACCCCGCGTGCCATCGACCTCATGCGGCAGCCGGATGTGTTCCCACGGCACGATCCATTCCGGTGGCGTGGCCGCCACCAAGGCACGTGCTCGCTCTGTCAGCCTGGGGTGTTCGGCAAAGAATGCCTCGATGTGCCGTGCGCTTCTGACGCCGAGACCATCAATCGTGGCCCACCAGCGGCGACGGCGCGGAATGCGGACAGTCAGGTCGGCCAGCGTGGCGATGCCGTGAGCACGCAGGGCAGCGACCGCGCGGGCCGGTAGCCACAAGTCGATGGCGTCGCTCACCTGGGGCTCTGGAATGGGCAGTGCGGCAAGCGTTTCCAGCGCGCGGGCGATCGATTTGGCATGGCGGGTGCGTTGCGCCGAATCGCAGAGGAACAGTGCGACCAGATCGTCTCGTTGGCGCTGGCGGGCAAGTTCCGCGAGGCGTCGGCGGATTTGTCCGAGCACGCCGCGCGCCGATCGGCCGTCCCCCAGCGCGTCGGGGCAATAGCGCACGACGGCATCGCGCGAGGACGCGCCGGCATACCAGGCGCGTACAGCGGCCAAGGCGGCTGCATCTGGCATGGCTGTGGAGGTCGGGGAATCGCGCATCGATTCAGGCTCGCATTGAACGGAGGGCAAGCAAGACGATATCAGCGAGCCCTCCGCTTGGGTGCGGCGCGTTTTTCAAAATGACAGTTTGTTCTGAAAATGTAGCTATATCGCTAAGATCGCTTATCGATATAGTATGAACCGTGTGGAGGTGAACCTCTATCTTTCCGCCTCACGAAGTCTTGAGAAATGCTGGTCGTCGCCCGGTTGGGCAGCGAGCGACGGGCTGCAATGACACAATCCGCTTTTGCTTGCGCATTTGGAGAACGCATTGTGCGGGTACTCGTTATTGAAGATGACGTCGCCATCGCGACCAATCTCTATGATTACCTGGAGAGCGCCGGTTATGAGGTCGATACGGCGTCGAGTGGCCCTGCCGGCCTGCAACTAGCGCTATCCCAAGCGTGGGACGCCATTCTGCTCGACCTGGCGCTACCGGGCATGGACGGTCTGACGCTGTGCCGCAAGCTGCGCGAGGAAGCGCATCGGGATACACCCGTCCTGATGCTAACCGCCAAAGACACGCTGGACGACAAACTCACCGGATTCACGCACGGTGCCGACGATTACCTGGTCAAGCCGTTCTCGCTCAAGGAAGTTGGCGCGCGCTTGGATGCGCTGATCAAGCGCTATAAGGGCCAGGTTGTGCGGACGGTCCTGTGCTGTGCGGATGTGCGACTTGATCTGATGATGCTATCCGTCGACCGGGGCGGCCGCCCCATCAAGCTACCGCCCAAGTGCCTGCAGTTGTTGCGCATCCTGATGCAATCCCCGAACCGCGTCTTCAGTCGCGTTGAACTCGAAACGCAGATCTGGGGCGAGGAGCTTGGCGACAGCGACACGCTTCGTGCACACGTCTATACGCTGCGCCGCGCTCTAACCGCCCACGGCGAAGTGAATCTCATCGAGACCGTGCATGGTCTCGGCTACCGGCTGATTGCGGGGGATACCGATGCGACGTAGCCTGCGTTTCAAGGTCGCGCTCGCCTTCTCGGCGCTGACGATCCTCCTGCTGGCCGCTCAGGCGCTGGGCGTGAAAGCGCTGGCCGAAGCGCAGGAGGAAAAGCTGATCGCTGCGCTGATCCACGATGACATCGTGAACCTGCTGCAGTCGTACCAGAGCGATCCGGCTCTGCTGCCGCAATTCGATGTGCGAATGAACGGTTACGTGTCGACCGCGGGTCGCCCATCGGTCGTGTTGCCCACTTCGGCCAAATATCTTCGGGCTGGCACGCATGAGATCATCGTCGATGGCCAGGAGATCCACGTCGCTGTTGTCCCGCTTGGCAAAACACGGCTGTACCGGATCTACGACTTTGGCGCCTATGAGCAACGATTCAAGCGAGTCATCAACGCACTCATGGCTGGCACCGGCGTATTCGCGCTGCTGACGATTTGGCTTGCGTATGGCCTGTCAGGCCTGTTGGTGCGTCAGGTGGCGGGGCTGGCGCAGCAGGTCAAAGTGCTCCGGCTTGGTAGCGCATCAGTGTCGATCAACCCCGGCAAATACGACGAAGAAGAAATCACCGAGCTGGCCAACGCGTTCAACGCGTACCATCAACGCACGGCCGACATGGTGGAACGCGAGAAAGCGTTCACCGGCAACGTCAGCCATGAACTGCGCACGCCTCTCACCACCATCAAGACCAGCTGCGAACTGCTCGAACAGGACACGTCGATCGGCGAAAAATCACGCGCGCGACTGCACCAGATCGAACGGGCGGCCGACAACATGCGAGAGACGGTCGATGCGCTGCTGACGCTGGCAAGGGAAGAATCGGCAGAGCGCCAGGAACCGGTAAACATGGCACACATGATCGAGACCGCGCTGGCGCCCTACGGGGACAGCCTGGCTGCGAAGGGTGTCGACACGCTGGTCGACGTCGATCCCGGCCTGCACGTCCTGGCAAATCGTTCCGCACTTGCCATCGTGCTCTCGAACCTGATTGACAATGCAGTCCGCCATACCGCGCACGGGCACATTCGTTTCTCGTATGAGAACGGCTGGCTGCAGATCGAAGATACGGGCGCAGGCATTGCCCCGCAGGCGCTGCCCCATGCGTTCGATCGGTTCTATCAAGCGGGCCTGCAACAGACGCCGACAGGCGGCCTCGGTATTGGCCTGTCGATCGTGAAAAAGATTTGCGACCGGTATGGCTGGGTCATCGAGCTCCACAGCGAGCCCGACCGCGGTACACGCGTATCGGTGCATCTACCCCTGACGAGCCCCGAACCGGCGCGGCCTGGAACGCATTCAGCTCGTTCTTGACGAAAATTTCACAAGCGGTGGCGTAGCATCCGGGCCCTAAGCCGCCAAACGAGGCGGCAGCAAGACGAATGGATGCCCAAATGCGTCGAGCGTTGCCGATTGTTTTCACCCTGCTGGCCGGTTGTGCGACCTACCATGCACAACCGCTCGCGCCAGCCCAGCTTGCCCTCCAGTTCCAGGAACGCTCGCTAGCGAGTGAAGAGCTGCGCGCGTACCTTGCCCGCGAGCTCGGGCACGACGTTCAGCCGTGGCCGCCGGCGCGCTGGAACCGCGAGATGCTCGATCTGGCAGCCTGGCACTACAGCCCCGCGCTCGATATTGCACGCGCCCAATGGAGCACAGCCAAAGCTGGCATTGAGGTCGCCGACAAGATTCCGAACCCGGTCCTTCAGTTGCCGTTTCAGTACTCGACGCCCAACCCGGGCCCCGGTAGGCCGTACACGGTTGGCCCCGCGCTTGACATCCCGATCGAGACCGCCCACAAGCGGGGCTATCGCGTCGACCAGGCGTCACACCTGTCGGAAGCCGCGCGCTTGAACATCGCGAACGAAGCGTGGAAGGTCCGCTCGCAAGTCCGCGACGCGCTGCTCGCCCTCTACGCCACACGCGCGCGCATCACGTTACTGTCGCGTAAGGCAGAGGCCGATCGGGAGATGGCAGAAATGAGTAGGAAGCGCCTGGCCGTCGGTCAGTTCTCTCGCCCCGACGTCAATGCGGCGGTACTTGCCGATACCCAAGCGCAAAGCGATCTGGCCGCATCCCGCAGCGCCGAACAGGGCGCCCGTGCGCAACTTGCGGCAGCGATCGGCGTGCCGGTGGCTGCGCTTGATGGCATCCGGTTCGATCTCGATGCATTCGGCACAGCGCCGCCTGCGCCGCCGGCTGCCGACGCCCGGCGCGAGGCAATCTTCCACCGGACCGACCTGCTCGCATCGCTTGCCGACTACGCTGCTGCCGAGTCCGCGTTGCAGCTCGAAGTGGCGAAGCAATACCCGGACATCCACCTCGGCCTCGGTTATACCTACGACACCGGGACGAACAAGATCGCATTTGGCCTCGCCGGCATCGCCTTGCCGATCTTCGACCAGAACCAGGGTGGCATCCGGGTGGCTGAGGCCAAGCGTAAGGAGGCCGCTGCCCGAACGGCTGCATTGCAGGACACCATTCTCGGTGACCTCGATCACGCGCTTGCCCGTTACCGCTCCAGCCTCGAGGCGATGCGCTTGTCCGAGGTGCATCGGACCGACGCCCGAAAGCAGCTCGATAGCCAGGCCGCCAGTTTTGCCGCCGGCAACACGGACCGTCTGACATACGCACAGGCACAGGCCGACAATCAGACAAGTGAAATTGCCCATCTGGACGCCGTTGTCGCCGCCCAGCAGGCCGTCAGCGCGCTCGAGGACGCCATGCAGCGTCCCCTCAGCCCTGAGGTGATGGATGCAACCCCAACCGAGCAAGAGACACAGCGATGAAACTTCGACTGATTCTTATTTCCTTCGTCTCGCTGGCCTTGGTCGGCGGAGCCGGCTGGTACATCTATCAGACAGTCGCAAGCTCGGGCGCCCCCACACCCACTACGGCCTCTCAGGTGGCTGCCCAGCCGGGCGTACAGACGGTCAACGGCGAAATGGTCGTCGTCGTCAGCCCCGAGGAGCAGCGCGCCAGCCACATCATGGTGACACCGCTCGCTGCCATCACCGGCCAGCCCGGTATCAGCGCCTATGCGACCGTCGTCGACCTGCAATCGCTCTTCGACTTACACAACCGGATGGCGGCCGCGCGAGCAGACGTCGGAACGTTTGCAGCGCAAGCCACCAATTCGCGCGCGCAGTATGCGCGCACCCGCACCTTGTTCGAGGACGACCGCAACATTTCGCAGAAGAGCCTGCAGGACGCGCAAGCGCTCATGCAGACGGATAACGCGAAGCTCCAATCAGCCAATGCGACGGTAAGCGGCCTGGATGCCACGATGCGCCAACAATTTGGCGATGCCCTCACGAACGCGGCGATCACGCCGGCGTCCGATCTATTTCAGCATTTGCAGTCGGGTCGCGCAGTAGTGCTGCGCGTCACGCTGCCCGACAGCTACCACGATGCGGCGCCCGCCCAGATTTCTATCGAGACCCCCGACAGCAAGTCGGTCTCGGCACGTAAGCTTTCCGCGTCGCCGCTCGCCGATCCCGCCGTACAGGGTAACCCTTGGTTCTACGTCGCACAGCAAGCGCTGCCAGCGGGCACGCGCACAAGCGCCAACGTGCCAACGTCGAGCCAAGCGAATTCCGGGCTCCTGATTCCCGAGCAGGCGGTGGTCTGGTACGGCGGTCAGACGTGGGCCTATGTGCGCACCGCACCCGATCGGTTCACGCGCCGCTACGTGCCGCCGGCTGGAGAAGGCGACCAAGGCTTCAAGGTAACCTCCGAATTTCACGCCGGCGATCTTGTGGTAACGCAAGGCGCCCAATTGCTGCTCTCCGAAGAACTGAAGCCGCAGGGCATCGCCACGGCCTGCAAGGATCCGCCCGAGTGCGATGAGTGATTGGAGCACCAGTTTCACCTGATGCACACCCAGCCTCATCCCACGCGAACTCAAGCCTGACCATGCTCAACGCGATCATCCGCTTTTCGCTGCGCTTTCGCGGCGTCATCTACGCGCTGGCCATCGTCGTGGCCGGCTACGGCCTTTATACGCTCACGCGCGCTAAGCTCGATGTGTTCCCCGAGTTCGCGCCGCCGATGAGCATCGTACAGACCGAAGCGCTGGGGCTGACCAGCGAACAAGTCGAAACGCTTGTGACGCAACCGCTCGAAAATGCCCTGGGCGGCATGGTCGGCTTGCAATCGATGCGCTCCAGATCGATGCAGGGTCTTTCCGCGATCACGCTCGTCTTCAGCGGTGACACGAACGTCTTGCAGGTCCGGCAACTCGTCACCGAGCGTATCAACGGGATCGCGGCAACGCTGCCGACGGGTGTCACGCCTCCGAGACTCCTGCCACTTACGACGGCGACCAGTGTCGTGCGAATCATAGGCATCACGTCAAAGACACGCTCGTTGATGGACCTGTATGACATCGCGCAGTGGACCATCAGGCCGCAGTTGCTGAGCGTTCCCGGCGTGGCTGACGTGATCGTGTTTGGTGGCGACGCGCGCCAAATGCAGGTTCAGTTGGATCCCGCCAAGCTGATGCGCTACGGGCTGTCGGTCCAGGACGTCATAGCCGCAGCGCGCCAGTCCACCGGTGTGCGCGGCGCAGGGTTCATTGAGAACGGTAATCAACGCATCGCCGTCAACGCCGACGGCCAGATTGCCACACCGCAAAAGCTCGCAGGCGTGGTGCTGCGCTGGAGCAATGGCGCAGCAGTGCGCCTTGGCGACGTCGCAACTGTGACTTGGGGCAGTGCGCCCCCCGTCGGGGCTGCCTCGATCATGGGGCAAGCCGGGGTGCAGTTGGTGCTGGAAAGCCAATATGGAACCAACACGCTAGCCGTCACGAAGAACATCGAAAAGACGCTGGACGCGCTCAACCCCATCCTGGTCCAGCAAGGCGTCGACGTGAACGCAAGCGTGTTCCGTCCCGCCAATTTCATCGACGCGTCGGTCGGCCATCTGCGCACAGCGCTCATCGTCGGCGCCGTTCTGGTGATCGCGGTGCTATTCCTGTTCCTGCTCAACGTGCGCACCGCGGTAATTTCCGCCGTCGCCATTCCACTCTCGCTGCTCGTCGCGATCATCGTGCTGACTTCTTTTGGCGTGAGCCTGAATACGATGACGCTTGGGGGCCTTGCGATCGCACTCGGCGAGGTGGTCGATGACGCGATCATCGATGTCGAGAACATTTACCGGCGATTGCGTGAGAACAGCGCGCTACCGCAGCCGCTTCCGATCTTTCGCGTGGTGTTGCGGGCCTCGCTGGAGGTCCGTAGCGCCGTGGTGTTCGCCACCTTCATCGTGATGCTGATCTTCCTGCCGGTGCTGACGCTTTCGGGCGTGGCCGGCAAGCTCTTTGCACCGCTCGGGATTGCTTACATTCTCGCGGTATTGGCCTCGCTCGCCGTCGCACTCACGCTCACCCCTGCGATGGCGCTTGCACTGCTCACGCGCAGACCGCTCCCGGCGCACGAGCCGCGCTTGATTGCCAGGCTCAAGGCACGCTATATGGCCCTCTTGATGAAAGTCGAGCAGCGCATGAAGGCGGTCATGGTAATCGTCGCGCTAATGTGTGTGGCTGCCCTCGCTGCGCTACCGTTCATGAGTGGCAACTTCATCCCACAACTGCGCGAGGGACATTACATCGTGCACATGGGGCTCGCGCCGGGCACGTCGCTCGAGGAGTCGATGCGCATCGGCACGGAGGTGTCCAAGGCGTTGATGCGGGTGCCCGGCGTGCGGCTCGTGGCCCAGCGTGCCGGCCGCGCCAATAACGTCGTCGATCCGACCGGCGTCCAGCTCTCGGAATTCGAGATCGATCTTGAGCCGATGAGCGCTTCAGACCAGGGCTGGGCCTTATATCGCGTTCGGCAGGCGCTCGCGCGCTTTCCCGGGCTGACCACCTCGGTCAACACGTTTCTTGTCGAACGCATTGACGAGACCATCTCAGGGGCAACCGCACCGGTGGTCGTCAACGTGTTCGGCAACAACCTCGATGTGATCGACCGCACGGCCCAGGAAATCGCGCGACTGATCGGGACCTTACGCGGCGTGGCAAGCGTACAGGTAGCCTCACCACCCGGTATCCCTGAGCTCGACGTCAAGCTCAAGCCCGACCAATTGAGCCGCTGGGGCTTCAGGCCCGTCGAAGTGCTCGACGCGATCCAGGCTGCCTATGCGGGCGTCACAGTGTCGCAGATCTACCAGGGCAGTCGCAGCTACGACGTCACAGTGGTGCTTGCCCCGTCAGCACGCCAGAAGCTCGGCGACATCGGCACGCTGATGCTGCGCAATGCAGATGGACTCGCTGTGCCATTGCGTGAGCTCGCGACGATTCGCCAGGTGTTTGGCCGCTACCAGATCGCGCACGACGGTGGTCAGCGCATGCAGACGGTATCGATCAATCTTGGCAGCCGGGCGGTCAGCGATTTCGTGAGCGAGGCGCAGGCGCGTGTAAGCCACGAAATCAAGATGCCTCCAGGTACATATGCCGTATTCGGCGGCGAAAGCGAAGCGCGCGCGCAATCGCAGCGCGATCTCATTGCCTATGGCGCAATGTCCCTAATCGGGATCACGCTGCTGCTCTTTCTCGCGCTGAAAAGCCGCCGGGGTGTCCTGCTTGTCATGGTCAACCTCCCGTTCGCGCTCGTGGGTGGGGTACTCAGCGTCGTGCTCACAGGCGGAAACTTGTCGATCGGCAGCATGGTGGGCTTCGTCACGCTTTTCGGCATATCGTTGCGCAATTCGATCATGCTGATCAGCCACTATGAGCACCTCGTGCATGTGGACGGGCTGCCATGGAGCATCGATACGGCAGTGCGAGGAGCATCGGAACGGCTGGTGCCGATCCTGATGACTGCGCTGGTCACCGCGCTGGCCTTGCTGCCCCTCGCCGTGACGAGCGGTGCGGCGGGCAACGAAATCGAGGGGCCCATGGCAATCGTGATTCTGGGTGGCCTGATCACGTCCACCGCGCTCAACCTGATCGTGCTGCCGACGCTCGCTCTGCGCTACGGGCGCTTCGAGCGCAATATGCTTGCCGAGCCCGACAGGGCTACCGGGGGCATCGTGATGGGTGGCGAGTCGTGAATGAGTCCGCCACAACCGAATAGATCCCTGACAGTTTGAGCGCGTCGGCGGTAGCCAAGCACCGGCAGCGCGGTGAAGTCAGCCATGTCAGGCGGCGAACCAGCAGTAGCCTCGGCGAAATCGTGCGCGTCATGAGCTCACGCGCCTCAATGCGCTCCTGGGCTCATTGGGCGTAGTGGTGCTCGTGGCTTGCCCATGGCAGGACGCATTCCTCGGCGGCATGCTGGCCAAGAACTCGTTCATTGGTTCTGGCTCAATGATCGGCTCACTGCGCCAAGATTTCCTTTATAAATCAGCCGTTTAGGCGGGATGTGGCGGATTTTTTGCGAATCCCGGCCAACCCTCTTCAATGACTCCAGCCACGATCGTTGCATGCTTTCGTGCACTGAGCTCGCAAACATAGTGCTGAAATTTCTCGGCACTTGCTGCGGCACGGCTAATTGCTTTTGAGTCGCTGGAATCATGCCCGTCCTCTGACCACGCCGCCGGCAACACGAGAAGATCAAACTCTTCCTTCACCAGCAGGGATTCGCAGTAGGCAATGCGTTCCTCGACGTCCATTAGATAGGGCAACTGCAAGCACCCGACGATCACACCCGGTCTCCTGCTTCGGCCGCGGCAGTCGGGCGCACCTCCGATGCCGGGAGGCTGCAGGTTAGGGAGAAAAGTCCCTAACCATTCCGGTGCCACACCAAAGATTTCCAGCGTTGCGGAATTACCCGCAGGCACCGACGGGAGCAATGGCTCATCGTCCCTAAAGGTCAAAAACTCTTCTTAACCAGATAGTGCATTGCAGGCGCTGTGCCAGACCATCCGGATGGGGAGGTGCGGCCACGCGAGAATGTGGGAGCCCGCGCCGCCGCGCTACAGACTCTGATTCGCAAATACGTAAATTAAGCGGGCCGAGAAGTGCTCTTGGAAATTGACGAGCAATTGTTGGTACAAAAAGAAAGAGCCCTAAACAGAGAGCAATTATTGGTACAAAAAGTGAAAAGTGCCTCAAGACGCATATTTTTGTGAATTCCGATCTTTTTGTATGAACTGTTGCTGGGCAGCACTCGTCCGCCAGGATCGTTGGGCTGCCGACCGCGATCTGGGTAAGTCGCATATTTAACATAAGATACATTATGCGATTAAACGGGATCGAGGCGGGTGGCGATAACGTCGCGTCGCCTCCCCATCCCGAGCGCCAGTGAAGCCCGCTTCGCATCTGGCCAACAAGCGTTGCAGCACCGACACACCGCTTGGACGCGTCGGGGATTTTCCAGTCCATTCGCCGGCGCGTTGGTTAGACTGAATTCTCAAGGCGTTCCCCAGGTAAGGATCATGTGTCGCTGGCTGGCCTATTCAGGCAATCCCATTCAGATGGAGACGGTGCTGTTCCGGCCCCGGCACTCGTTGATCGACCAGAGCCTGCGTTCGCGCCTCGGTCACACGACCACCAACGGCGACGGGTTCGGCATCGGATGGTACGGACGCCACTCCGAAGTGCCGTTCCGCTACCGCTGCCTGCACCCCGCGTGGAACGATACGAACCTGCGCGAAGCCGCGCGGGCGATCCGGTCGTCGATGTTTGTCGCGCACGTGCGTGCGGCAACCGACACCCCCGCGCAGGAAACCAACTGTCACCCGTTCCGCTATGGCCGGTGGCTCTTTGCCCATAACGGACAGATACGCGACTACCCGACGGTTCGCCGTGATCTGATGATGGAAGTCGCCCCCGAGCTTTTCCGCTGGATCGAGGGCTCGACGGATTCCGAGATCATGTTTTTCCTGGCCCTGACCTTTGGGCTGGACCGTGAGCCGCAAGCCGCGCTTGAGCGGATGGTCGGCTTGATCGAGGATGTCGGCCACCGCAACGGCATCGAGCATCCGCTCAACATGACCGTATGCGCGACCGACGGCACGCAGATCGTTGCGGCTCGGTATTCCAGCGAGCGGGATTCGCGCTCGCTATTCCACAGCACGTCGTTCCGGCATCTGCGTGCGCTCTATCCAGATGACTCCAGCATCACCGATGCCGGGGACGCGGCATTTCTGGTCCTGTCGGAACCGCTCGTCGACCTGCCCGACGCCTGGGCGGAAATCCCCGAAGAGACCGTGGTGATCGCCAAGGATGGCCGGGTCGAGCATCACCGGTTCACGCCACGGCGGCCCGGTTTCGAGCTCCCGGCCAACCAGCCGACCTACGGCCGCGAGGCAAGCTGACCACCCCCAACCTTGGTGTGGAGAAAGAATCACACCAACCTGCATGCTCCCGCACTGAAACCTCCTGACAAAACGGTGTCAGGAGCCCCGCGTTACCCTGCCGCCCGCGACTTGTGCTGTAGAGCAACCGGATTTCAATAATCCGCTACAGTTTACGGCCCGAATTCTGATTGCCGGCGCAGCCTCAGCAATGCGGCCGCCACCGGCATCTTCCACCGCTTCCAAGGAACGCCCTCCATGTCCTCCGGTGTCATTCGCCTGCGCGGAGCCCGTCAGCACAATCTCAAAAACCTCGATCTGGACCTGCGCACGGGCGAGATGACCGTCGTGACCGGCCCGTCGGGGTCCGGCAAGTCAAGCCTCGTTTTCGACACGCTTTACGCAGAAGGCCAGCGCCGCTACGTCGAGACCTTCAGCGCCTACGCGCGCCAGTTCCTCGACCGCATGGACCGGCCGCAGGTCGAGCACGTTGAAGGCGTGCCGCCCGCCATCGCCATCGACCAGACCAACCCGGTGCGCAGTTCGCGCTCGACGGTCGGCACGATGACTGAGCTGAACGATCACTTGAAGCTGCTGTTTGCACGCGCCGCACAACTGTTCGACCGCGACACCGCGCTGCCGGTGCGCCACGACACGCCGGAAACCATCTACGACGAGCTGCTTTCGCGCACGCGCGAGGGCGATCCGCGCCTGGTGGTGACGTTTCCCGTCGAGCTGCCCGCCAATACGAGCCCCGAAGAAGTCACGCAGTGGCTGTCGGTCAGCGGCTATACGCGCGTGCAGGCCGAGCGCGTGGTCGAGTCGTCCACGGGCAAGCGCAAGCTGCTCGACGTGGTGGCCGACCGCTTCCGCCTGCAGGGCACCGAGCGTGCCCGCGCGCTGGAGGCCATCGAGTCGTCGCTCAAGCGCGGCGGTGGGCGCGTCAGCGTCTACGTGCTCCCTGCCGATGAAGGTGCGGAGCCAACCATCTGGCGCTTTTCCACCGGCCTGCACTGCCCCGAAAGCGACCTGCGTTACGCAGACCCGCAACCCGCGCTCTTCTCGTTCAATTCCGCTTACGGCGCGTGCGATGCCTGCCGCGGTTTCGGCCGCGTCATCGGCGTCGATCTGGGGCTGGTGATTCCGGACGAGCGCAAGACGCTGCGTGACGGCGCCATCAAGCCGATGCAGACGCCAGCCTGGAAGGAATGCCAGGACGACCTGATGCGCTACGCCGCCGCAGCCGACATCCCGCGCGGCATGCCGTGGGCAGAGATGACGGAAGCCCAGCGCAACTGGGTCATCAACGGCGACCCGGCCTTCAAGCGTGGCGGCTGGAACAAGCAGTGGTACGGCGTGCGCCGCTTCTTCGACTATCTGGAGTCGAAGGCGTACAAGATGCACATCCGCGTGCTGCTGTCCAAGTACCGCAGCTACACGACGTGTGAGACCTGCGGCGGGGCGCGCCTGAAAACCGAGTCGATGCAATGGCGCCTCGGCAGCAAGGAAAACGCGGATGCCGTGCTCGCGCCCGAACACCGCTTCATGCCGCGCGGCGTGGCCTGGAGCCGCGCCCAGCTCGAAGCCCTGCCCGGCCTGACCGTGCACGACCTGATGCTGCTGCCCATCGAGCGCATC
>JAGWNU010000329.1 GCA_028871175.1 Burkholderiaceae bacterium
ATCGCCAACCAGAAGGGCGGGGTCGGCAAGACCACCACCACGGTGAATCTCGCCGCCGGGCTGGCCGCACAAGGACAGCGCGTGCTGCTGGTCGACCTGGACCCGCAGGGCAATGCATCGATGGGCTCGGGTATCGACAAGCACACGCTGCAATCCAGCGTGTACCAGGTGCTCGTCGGGCTGGCGACGATCCCGGAGGCGCGCCAGCGTTCGGAGGCCGGCCGCTACGACGTCCTGCCGGCCAACCGCGACCTGGCCGGCGCAGAAGTCGAACTGGTCGATCTCGAGCATCGCGAAAATCGCCTCAAGCTCGCATTGGCCGAGGTGGACGCCGACTATGACTTCGTCCTGATCGATTGTCCGCCGTCGCTGTCGTTGCTCACGCTCAACGGCCTGTGCGCGGCGCACGGCGTGGTCGTGCCGATGCAGTGCGAGTATTTCGCGCTGGAAGGGCTGTCGGATCTCGTCAATACCATCAAGCAGGTGCACGCCAACCTGAACCGCGAGCTGAAGGTCATCGGCCTGCTGCGCGTGATGTTCGACCCGCGCGTGACGCTGCAGCAGCAGGTGTCGGCGCAGTTGGAGTCGCACTTCGGCGACAAGGTCTTCAAGACGGTGATCCCGCGCAACGTGCGACTGGCCGAGGCGCCGTCGTACGGCATGCCGGGCGTGGCGTTCGATCCGGCATCGAAGGGCGCCAAGGCCTACCTGGATTTCGGCGCGGAGATGATCGCGCGCGTGCGGCAGATGGCCGACATGCCGGCCTGATGCTGTAAGAGGAACACCATGAGCACAATAAAGAAAAAGGGACTGGGCCGCGGCCTCGAGGCGCTGCTGGGCAGTCCCGCCGAGATTGTCGAGACCGCCAAGCAGGAAGGCGCGCCGACGGTGCTGAAGCTCGCACAGATGCAACCGGGCAAATACCAGCCGCGCACGCGCATGGACGAGGGCGCGCTGCAGGAGCTGGCCGCCAGCATCCGCGCGCAGGGGTTGATGCAGCCGATCCTGGTGCGCAAGGTCGCGTCGGAAGGGCAGCAGCAGAAGTACGAAATCATCGCCGGTGAGCGCCGTTTCCGTGCCTCGCGCCTGGCCGGCCTGACCGAAGTCCCGGTGCTCGTCAAGGACGTGCCGGACGAATCGGCGGCCGCCATGGCGCTGATCGAAAACATCCAGCGTGAAGACCTGAACCCGCTGGAAGAAGCGCAGGGTATCGCGCGCCTCGTGCGTGAATTCCAGTTCACGCACGAACAGGCCGCGGAGTCGGTGGGACGTTCTCGCAGTGCGGTATCGAACCTGCTGCGCCTCTTGAACCTGGCGCAGCCGGTGCAGACCATGCTGATGGCGGGTGACCTCGATATGGGCCACGCCCGCGCGTTGCTTGCGGTGGATGGCGCAACGCAGATCACGCTGGCCAACCAGATCGTCAACAAGCGCCTGTCGGTGCGCGAGACGGAGAAGCTCGTCGCACTCACGCTCAAGCCGTTCGAGCTGAAGTCGCTGAAGCGGCAGGGCGGCCACCAGAATGGCCGTGACGTCGCGCGGCTGGAAGAGGAACTCGCGGACCTGCTCGGCCTGGGGGTGCAGATCAAGCTTGCCGCCAAGGGCCGTGGCCAACTGACAGTGCAGTTCGGAAGTCTCGATGAGTTTGACGGTCTGCTGGCCCGCCTGCGCCCAGAGGGTGACGACGAAGCGGCTGCCTGATCCGGCCTTCTGCCTGATCCGCGACAGTTTGCCGCAGGCAATGAGGCCTGCGGAGATGCCCCATGGGCGGGCGTTTGCGGGCACCGAATCGGTGCGATTACCTCCTACGTCATCGACTCCGCCGACAGCCTGTACCACCATGCACCTGAGGGGGCACTCGCTGTGGCGGGTTCGATGCCCCGGCAGCAGCATGTCTTTGCGCGCGGAAAGCGGAACATCAGCGCTTCGAGTGCTGTCGAAGGCCTCCGCACGAGCGTTCGCTTGCGCGTTGACTGGCGAGCGCCATGTCCCGTAAAATCGTGCGGTTTTAAATCCGCCTGACCCAAAGCGGTGCGGCATGATGAAAGACCATTCTTCCATGCAGCCAGCCGAGCAGTCAGCTCAACGTCGGCGGCCCGATTCTCATGCTTCGCTGGACGCCGCCCGACCCCGATCGGCGCAGGACCCGAAGCGCGACGACTGGGACGCAGGGTGGGGTGACAGCGCAGGAGAGGCGGGGCCGCCGGTGCATGTGCTTTCCCATGACGAGGCGGTTGCCCTGTTCGGCGAGCAGGCACTGCGCGCTTCGCGCATGACGCCTTTTTCCATCGTGCTCGGCCAAGTGGTGGTCACGTTGCTGTGCGCACTTGGCTGGTATGTCGGTAGTTGGTTTGCCGGCACGGGGGCAGCGTCGGCAGGCAACGCCGCGCTATCGGCGCTGCTGGGCGGCGGAGTGTGCGTTGTGCCTTCGGCATGGTTCGCGATGCGGCTGTCGACGGCCAAGGGGTTCGAGTCCATTGCCCGCCTGGTGGTGGGCGAAGCGATCAAGGTGCTTGGCACGGTCGCGCTGCTGGTGATCGTGGTGGTGGTGTTCAAGGGCCTGCATTGGCCGCCCTTGCTGATCACCCTGATCCTGGCGCTCAAGATGTATTGGGTCGGTCTCGCGCTGCGAT
>JAGWNU010000089.1 GCA_028871175.1 Burkholderiaceae bacterium
GATATAGCCGTCGCCATACGCGGTGACGGTATTCAGAATGGTGGACGGATCGGACGAATGGAGCTTCAAGGCAGGAATCCCATCGGTGCGCGATGGCTGCGGCGTACACGGCGGCAGGGGCGCTAGGTTTCAGGCTTCGGGGTCTCGCTGCAATGCAAAAATGCCCGCCGAAGTCTGTCATAATGGGCTAAATTATATCTTTTTCTCTCCTTTGCCCGCCGCGCCACAAGCGACGCCCGGCAAGGAAGAGCGCAGCGCTTGCACGCGCAAGCAGTGACACCCTCGCTGCCTTGCTGCATTACAAAATCGTCCGCAATCCAAGCCCGCTCGACACCGCCCGTGAAAACGATCCAGAAATCCGCCAAGCTCAACAACGTCTGCTATGACATTCGCGGCCCCGTGCTCGAGAAGGCCAAGCAGATGGAGGAAGAGGGCCACAAGATCATCAAGCTGAATATCGGCAACCTCGCCGTGTTCGGTTTCGATGCCCCGGAAGAGATCCAGCAGGACATGATCCGCAACCTGCCGAATTCGGCGGCGTATTCGGATTCCAAGGGCATCTTCGCGGCGCGCAAGGCGGTGATGCACTACACGCAAGAGCAGGGCATCAAGAATGTCACCCTGGACGACATCTATCTGGGCAATGGCGCGTCGGAGCTGATTTCGTTGGCCACCAATGCGCTGCTCGACGAGGGTGACGAGCTGCTGCTGCCGGCGCCCGACTACCCGCTGTGGACCGCCGTGACCAGCCTCTCGGGCGGCACGCCGGTGCACTACACGTGCGACGAAGCCAACGGCTGGATGCCGGATCTGGACGACATCCGCGCCAAGATCACGCCCAACACCAAGGGCATCGTCGTCATCAACCCGAACAACCCGACCGGGGCGCTGTACTCGGACGACCTGCTGCGCGGCATCATTGCGATCGCGCGCGAACATGGCCTGGTGATCTTTGCCGATGAGGTGTACGACAAGGTCCTGTTCGACGACAACAAGCACACCGCGCTCGGCTCCCTGTCGGAAGATGTGCTGACGATCACGTTCAACAGCCTGTCGAAGAGCTACCGCTCGTGCGGTTATCGCGCGGGCTGGATGGTCGTCTCTGGCGACAAGCGCCCGGCCAAGGACTACATCGAAGGCCTGAACATGCTGTCGTCGATGCGCCTGTGCGCGAATGTCCCTGGCCAGTGGGCGATCCAGACGGCGCTGGGCGGCTATCAGAGCATCAATGACCTGGTGGCCCCGGGCGGCCGCATGCGCCGTCAGCGCGACCTGGCACACGAGCTCATCACCGCCATTCCGGGCGTGACCTGCGTGAAGCCCAAGGCGGCGCTGTACATGTTCCCGCGTCTCGATCCGGCCGTGTACCCGATCGAGGATGACCAGACCTTCATCCGCCAGCTGCTGGAAGAAGAGCGTGTGCTTCTCGTGCAGGGCACGGGGTTCAACTGGCACTCGCCCGACCACTTCCGCATCGTCTTCCTGCCGCATGAAGACGATCTTCGCGAAGCAATCGGCCGAATTTCGCGCTTCCTGGAGCGGTACCGCCAGCGTCACGGTACTGGCATCCGGGCCGCCTGATCCGGTCTTCCGCCAGAACAGTTGTTGCGGGGCAGACCGAAGTGTCTGCCCTGTGCATTTTTTGCCTCTCCGCTTTTTCGTTTTTCTTCGATACGTCTCATGAATCCCATCAAGATCGGCCTGCTCGGGCTCGGTACCGTCGGTGGCGGTACCCTCAAGGTTCTGCAACGGAACCAGGAAGAAATCCGCCGTCGTGCCGGACGCGGCATCGAGGTTGCCATGATTGCGGTGCGCAATGTTGAAAAGGCCCGCGCCATCGTGCAGGAAGCCGGTGCCAACGTGCCGATCGTGAACGATCCATTTGCCGTGGTGGATTCACCCGAGATCGATATCGTCGTAGAACTGATTGGCGGGTATGACCTGACGCGCGAGCTGGTGCTGCGTGCGATTGCCAATGGCAAGCATGTCGTCACGGCCAACAAGGCGCTGTTGGCAGTGCATGGCAACGAGATCTTCAAGGCTGCGCAGGACAAGGGTGTGATGGTGGCCTTCGAGGCGGCTGTCGCAGGGGGGATCCCCATCATCAAGGCGCTGCGCGAAGGCCTGACCGCCAACCGCATCGAATGGATCGCCGGCATCATCAACGGCACCACCAACTTCATCCTGTCGGAGATGCGCGACAAGGGGCTGGATTTCAACACGGTGTTGAAGGAAGCCCAGCGCCTGGGCTACGCCGAGGCCGATCCGACGTTCGACATCGAGGGCTTCGACGCCGCGCACAAGCTGACGCTCATGAGCGCCATAGCCTTCGGCGTCCCTGTGCAGTTCGAGCGTGCCTATGTGGAGGGCATCACCAAGCTGGAAGCCGTTGATATCCGCTACGCCGAAGAACTCGGCTACCGCATCAAGCTGCTGGGCATCACGCGCCGCACCGATGCCGGCATCGAGCTGCGCGTGCACCCGACGCTGGTGCCGTCCAAGCGCCTGATCGCCAACGTCGAAGGCGCAATGAATGCCGTGGTCGTCAATGGCGATGCCGTGGGCCCGACGCTGTACTACGGTAAGGGCGCCGGCGCCGAGCCGACCGCTTCGGCCGTGGTCGCCGATCTGGTGGACGTGACGCGCCTGCATACCGCGGACCCGGAACACCGCGTGCCGCATCTGGCGTTCCAGCCCGATGCGCTGTCCGACACGCCGGTGCTGCCGATCGACGAAGTGCGTTCGAGCTACTACCTGCGCATGCGCGTGGCCGATGAAACCGGCGTGCTGGCCGACATCACGCGCATCCTGGCCGAGGGCGGCATCTCGATCGACGCGATGCTGCAGAAGGAATCGCGCGAAGGGGAGCCGCACACCGACATCATCATGCTGTCGCACGTGACGGTGGAAAAACGCGTGAATGCTGCCATCGCTGCCATCGAGGCGCTGCCGACCGTGCTGTCGAAGGTCACGCGCATCCGCATGGAAGAACTGAACTAAGCGCAGGACATGAGCATGCAATACCGATCGACCCGCGGCCACGCAGAGCCGCAAAGTTTTTCCCGCATCCTGCTGGGTGGCTTGGCGCCGGACGGCGGCCTGTACCTGCCCGAGCAGTATCCCCAAGTCACTACGGAGGAGCTGACCCGCTGGCGCGACCTGCCTTACGCCGACCTCGCGTTCGAAATCCTGCGCAAGTTCGCTACCGACATTCCCGAAGACGACCTGCGCGCACTGACCCGCCGCACCTACACGCCCGAGGTCTACTGCAACGCGCGCGCCGGCGACAACACTGTCGACATCACCCCGCTGCACAAGCTGGGCGAGGAGGGGGGCACGCAACTGTCGCTGCTGTGCCTGTCGAACGGCCCGACGCTGGCCTTCAAGGACATGGCGATGCAGTTGCTGGGCAACCTGTTCGAATACGCGCTCGACCGTGAGCACGCCGAGCTGAACATCCTGGGCGCCACCTCCGGCGACACGGGCAGCGCAGCCGAATACGCCATGCGCGGCAAGCGCGGCGTGCGTGTGTTCATGCTGAGCCCGCACCGCAAGATGAGCGCGTTCCAGACCGCGCAGATGTTCAGCCTGCAAGACAAGAACATCTTCAACATCGCCATCGAAGGCGTGTTCGACGACGCGCAGGACATCGTCAAGGCGGTGTCGAACGATCTCGACTACAAGGCCCGCCAGAAGATCGGTACGGTCAATTCGATCAACTGGGCGCGTGTCGTCGCGCAGGTCGTCTACTACTTCAAGGGCTACCTGCTGGCGGCCCCGACGATTGGCGACAAGGTGTCGTTCTGCGTGCCGTCGGGCAATTTCGGCAACGTCTGCGCCGGCCACATCGCGCGCATGATGGGTTTGCCGATCGACAAGCTCGTCGTGGCGACCAATGAGAACGACGTGCTCGACGAGTTCTTCCGCACCGGCACGTACCGCGTGCGTTCGGCCGCGCAGACGTACCACACGTCCAGCCCGAGCATGGACATCAGCAAGGCCTCGAATTTCGAACGCTTCGTGTTCGACCTGCTGAACCGTGATCCGGGCCGCCTCGCGCAGCTTTTCCGTGACGTCGAGGACAAGGGTGGTTTTTCGCTGACGGGCAAGCCCGAGTTCGATCGCATCGCCGAATTCGGTTTCGCGTCTGGCCGCAGCACCCATGAAGACCGCCTCAATACGATCCGCGACGTATTCGCTCGTTACGGCACGATGATCGACACGCATACCGCCGATGGCGTGAAGGTGGCACGCGAGCACCTGGCGCCGGGCGTCCCGATGGTGGTGCTGGAAACGGCGCTACCGGCCAAGTTTGGCGACACGATCCGCGAAGCGCTGGGCCGCGAGCCCGAGCGTCCGGCCGGCTATGCCGACATCGAATCGTTGCCACAGCGGTTCGAGGTGATGCCCGCCGAGGCGGACCGCGTGAAGGCCTACATCGCCCAGCACACGGGTCTTTAAAGGCATGGCACGGGCAGCAGACGAGATTGGCGAGGCAGCATTCTCGAGCTGCCTGCATGACCTTCGTGCCTGCCGCCTGTGCGAACGCGCGCTCGCGCACGAACCGCGCCCCGTTGTCCTGGCGGACCGCCGCGCCCGCGTATTGATCGTCGGGCAGGCGCCGGGGCGCATCGTCCACGAAACCGGCATCCCCTGGAACGACCGCTCGGGTGACCGCCTGCGCGGGTGGCTGCAGATGTCGTACGACGCGTTTTACGCCGACAAGCGCATCGCGGTCGTACCCATGGGGTTCTGTTTTCCCGGCACCGGGCCGAACGGCGATTTGCCGCCACGCCCGGAATGCGCGCCGCGCTGGCACCGCCCGCTGCTGACGGCCATGCCCGACGTCAGGCTCGCGCTGCTGGTCGGGGCATACGCGCAGCGCTATTACCTCGACGTGCCGCGTGGCTGGTCCCTCACGGAAGTGGTGCGCAACGGCCCAGTCCGGGATGCCGAGGGCCGTGTCCTGTTCCCCCTGCCGCATCCGAGCCCGCGCAACCTCGCCTGGTTCAAGCACAACCCGTGGTTTGACGCGCACATCGTGCCTGTGCTGCGGGCGGCGTTCGCCTGTGCATTGACCTGATACGCCTGGGCTGATGCATGGCCTCGGCGCGGAACCGATACAATCGAAATTCCCTTTCGATTCGTTTATTCCGTTCCCGCATGCCCGCCAACGATGCTCCCGCCGTCAAACCGTCCTTGCTGACGCTCGATGCGGCGCTGTCGCAACTGCTTGCCGCAGCGCGCGCCTTGCACGACACCGAAACCGTGCCGACGCTGCACGCCAACGGCCGCGTGCTTGCGCAGGCCGTGCGCAGCGATCTGAACGTTCCGCCCGCAGACAACACGCAGATGGACGGCTACGCCGTGCGCGCCGCTGACATTACCTCGCCGGGTACGTGCCTGAAGGTGGCGCAGCGCATTCCCGCCGGCCATGTCGGTCAGCCGCTCAATGCGGGCGAGGCCGCGCGCATTTTCACGGGCGCGTTGATTCCGCCCGGCGCCGATGCCGTTGTCATGCAGGAGCAGTGCAAGGCCGATGTGGAAGCAGGCAACGTTGTGATCGACCACGTTCCCGAGGCAGGTGAGTGGATCCGGCGCGCCGGTGAAGACATTGCCGCGGGCGCGGAGATACTCCCGCGCGGCACGCGCCTCGGCCCGCAGCAGCTCGGGCTGGCCGCGTCGGTCGGGTGCGCCAATCTCGAGGTTGTGCGCCGCCCGCGCGTGGCGGTCTTCTTTACCGGCGACGAACTGGCTATGCCCGGCGAGCCGCTCCAGCCCGGCGCCATCTACAACTCGAACCGTTTCACCCTGCGCGCGCTGCTCGAAAACCTCGGCTGCGACATCACCGATTTCGGTATCGTGCCCGACACGCTGCAGGCCACGCGCGACACCCTGCGCGAGGCCGCGGAGGAGCACGATCTGATCATCACCTCCGGCGGCGTTTCAGTCGGGGAAGAAGACCATATCAAGCCGGCGGTGGAGGCCGAAGGGCGACTGAACCTGTGGCAGATCGCCATCAAGCCGGGCAAGCCGCTGGCCTTTGGCGAGGTGCGCCGGCCCGAAGGCATGGTGGGCGCATCCACTGCATTCTTCATCGGCCTACCGGGCAACCCGGTGTCGAGCTTCGTGACGTTCCTGCTGTTCGTGCGGCCGTTCATCCTGCGCCTGCAAGGCGTGACCGATGTGGTGCCCAAGCGGATTCCGATGCGTGCGGACTTTGCGCTGCCCAAGGGCGACCGCCGCAATGAGTTCCTGCGTGCGCGCATCAATGCCAACGGCGGGCTGGATCTGTTCCCGAACCAAAGCTCGGGCGTGCTCACCTCCACCGTCTGGGGCGATGGTCTGATCGACAATCCGCCCAACCAGCCGATTGCCCCGGGGGACGTGGTGAGCTTCTTGCCGTTTGCCGGCCTCGTGTAAGGGGCGATGACCATGCAGATCGAACTTCGATTCTTTGCCAGCGTGCGCGAGCAGCTTGGTACCGCGCAGGAGGCTGCGATGGTGCCGGAGACGGTGCGCACCGTGGGGGATGTCCGCCGCTGGCTGGCACAGCGCGGCCCCGTGTGGGGCGAAACGCTGGCCGAAGGGCGCGCCTTGCGCATGGCCCTGGACCACCAGGTGGTGCCCGCCGATACGGCCCTGCACGAAGGCTGCGAGGTCGCATTCTTTCCGCCGGTCACCGGCGGCTGAGCGCGGGGGAGCCAACATGCCTGTCCGAGTGCAGGAAGCCGACTTTGACCTCGGGGCCGAGATTGCCGCGCTGCGCGCCGGCCGCCCGAACATTGGCGCGGTGGCCAGCTTCATCGGCACCGTGCGTGACATCAACGACGGCACCGGGGTGTCGGAGATGGAGCTGGAGCACTATCCCGGCATGACCGAGAAGGCGCTCGCCAATATCGTGAGCGCGGCCACTCAGCGGTGGGAGCTGATCGACGCGCTGGTCATTCACCGCGTTGGCAAGCTCAAGCCGGAAGACCAGATCGTGCTGGTGGCGGTGGCATCGCGGCATCGCGGCGAAGCCTTTGCCGCGTGCGAATTCATCATGGATTACCTCAAGAGTGAGGCGCCCTTCTGGAAGAAGGAACAGACGCCCGAGGGCGCGCGCTGGGTGGATGCGCGCGTGACGGACGACAAGGCGCTGGCGCGCTGGGGCATCGTCACCAGCAATGCCGCCGCTGGCGCGAGCGCAGCGGCGGGGGCTTCGGGCCAACCGAACGATTACGAATAGGAAAAGGCGGCCGCATGAGCGGAATGGGCTTTCTGGCAGTGGGGGTGGGCGCCGCGCTGGGGGCCTGGTTGCGCTGGATGTTCGCGGTCTTGTGGAACGCCATCCACCCGGCCCTGCCGTACGGCACGCTGGCGGCCAATCTGCTGGGTGGCTACCTCATCGGCGTGGCCGTCGGCTTCTTCGATACGCATGCCAGCCTTCCGCCGGAATGGCGCCTGCTGGCGGTCACCGGCTTCCTGGGCGGGCTGACGACGTTCTCGACGTTCTCCAGCGAGGTCGTCGCCAACATTCTTGCAGGAGACTACGTGGTCGGCGTGCTGCACATCGTGGCGCATCTTGGCGGCTCGCTGTTCCTCACCATGGTGGGACTGTGGAGCTACCGCGCGTTCTCGTGACTGCGCAGCATGTGCAGTAAGACCGCGTTGGTCGCGTCCGGCCGTTCGAGGTGGGGCGCGTGGCCGGTCCCGGGGATGGTGGCAAACCGTGCGGCCGGTTGCAGGGCCAGTGTGGCGCGGCCTACGGCGGGTGCATACAGGCGACTGCGTTCCCCATAGAGGTGAAATAAGGGCCAGCGGGCTGCCTGCAGGACCGCGCGAAAATCCTGCCTGGCCATGTCCTGCCACAGTGCCGCCAGCGTGTCTGGCGAACATTGGCGCATCATGCGCGCCACTGCGCAGGCCTGTTCGCTGCTCGGTGCCGCACCGGAAGCCCAAAGGCCGGCCGCCACCGGCACCATGAGGCTTTCCCAGTGCTGCCGAATGCGGATGGCCATCTGCCCGGCGTGCGCAGCGTCATAGTGGCCGTGCAAACCGTACGGCCAACCCGCGTCTGTGACCAGGCGCGGCGTCATGTCAAGGCTTCCGACCAGGGTGATCGGCAGACCGGGCAGGCTGCGCATCAGTTCCCACGCCACCATCGCCCCCATTGACCAGCCGACCACCACAACGTCGTCCAGCTTCAGATGGCGCACCAGTGCCGCCGCGTCTTCGGCGAGATCACTGATGGTTGCGCCGGCCGGCCGCAGACGTGCCGACAGGCCGTGGCCCGCATGGTCCGGTGCGATCACGCGATAGCCATGTCGCGCCAGCGCGCGCTGGCCATCAAAGGCTTGACCCGATAGTGACCAACCGTGCAGCAGCAGCAACGGCCGCCCGCTGCCGGCTTCCCGCCAGCCCGGCAAGCCCCCGCTGGACGCGACTTCCACAAAGGCAGGCGGCACATCGCAGCGATGTACCGCAGAGCGAACATCCACCGTCGGTTCCTCGGCAAGGTGAGGGTAAGCCATCTATTGACATCCCGATTTCGGCGTTTATATCATGAAACATGAATCAGTCATCATGTTTGGCGGGCTCGCTTCGATGGCGAGTCCGCACCAGTGAGGCAGGGATGTCCCAGGCAGAATCCGACGCAACGCAACCCAAGACCGCACGTGGCCAGAAGACGCGCGAGTCGCTGCTGCGGGCGGCCGAGAAGGTGTTCGGCGAGAAGGGCTACTACGCTGCGTCGATCTCCGAGATCACGCAGCAAGCCGAAGTCGCCATGGGCACCTTCTACCTGTACTTCAAGGACAAGGAAGACGTCTTCCGCGCGCTCGTGGCGCACATGCTGGAACTGGTGCGTGCACATCTGCGCAAGCACGTTGCCGCGGCGACTTCGCAAATCGAAGCCGAACAACTGGGTCTGAAGGCGTTCCTGTCATTCGTCTCGCGTCACAGGAATCTCTATCGCATCGTGCTCGATTCGTATTCGGTGGACGAAAGCATCTATCGCGGCTACTTCCAGGTCTTTGCCGATCTGTACAGCCGACGGCTTGAAGAGGCGGCCGGCCAGGGGGAGGTGGCGCCGGGCGATGCGGAGGTGCGCGCCTGGTGCCTGATCGGCATCAGCAACTTCCTCGGCATGCGCTATGCGCTGTGGGAGAAGCCGGCGTCGATAGACAGGGTGGTGGAGGCCGCGCATGACCTCATCACCCACGGTCTGGCGGTGCGATGAGCGCGCTGGCCGGCGAGCTTGTCCTGTTCGAGCGCGTTGGCGGCACGGGCATCGTGCGGCTGAACCGTCCGGCTCGGCACAACAGCCTGGTGCCGGAACTGCTCGAAGGCCTGCTGGCTTCGCTGGACGCGGCGGAGGCCGACGCGGGCATCCACGCGGTGGTCCTGACCCACGCTGGCCGCGATTTCTCGACCGGGGGCGATGTGAAGGCGCTGGCATGCCAAGGCGGCGCGCTGGCCGCCTATGCCGATCGCCTGCTGTCATTGCTGAACCAGGCCATCCTGCGGCTGAGCGCGTTGCGTTGCCCGGCCATCGCGGCGGTCGAGGGATGGCTGACGGGCGGTTCGCTCGGTCTGGTCCTGGCATGCGACATGACGGTGCTGAGCCGCAACGTGCGCATTGCCCCCTACTACACGGAAGTCGGCTTCAGCCCCGACGGCGGCTGGACGGCCATGCTGCCTCACCGGGTGGGCGCGGCGCGCGCCCGCGCCTGGCAACTGAACAACACAACGGTGACCGCGGAGGAGGCGGGCGCACTGGGTCTGGCATCTGGTGTGGTGGAGCCCGGCCAGGCCGAGCGTGCCGCGCTGGCGATGGCCGCGGGTTTGCAGGACAAGGCGCCTGGCAGCGTGGCATGCACGCGCGCCTTGTTGCGTTGCGACGCGCAGGCGCTGGCCGCTGCGCTTGGGCGGGAGCGCGCGGCTTTCGTCGCACAGATCCAGACACCGGAAGCGGCCGCGGGCATGCAGCGGTTTCTCGACAAGGGTAGAGGTACTTAGCAGCGTCAATCGATCCGGCCACCGTCACACCAGAACGCAGCGGGGCCGAACCACAAAGGAAGGAGACAACGATGCAACACAACCGCACGGCACTCCGTGTTGTCGCCCTGGTGGCGAGCCTGCTGGCCGCCGGCAGCGCGCTGGGCAAGGACATCAGGATCGCCCATGTCTATGACAAGACCGGCGCGCTCGAGGCCTACGCCAAGCAGACGCAGACCGGCCTGATGATGGGGCTGGAATACGCCACCGGCGGCACGATGGCTGTCAACGGCAACAAGCTGGTCCTGATCGAGAAAGATACGCAGGGCAAGCCCGACGTGGCCAAGGCCCAACTGGCCGCTGCCTACAGCGACGATCATGCCGATATTGCCGTTGGCCCCACGTCTTCGGGAACGGCGCTGGCCATGCTGCCGGTGGCCGAGGAATACAAGAAGATCCTGCTGGTGGAGCCCGCCGTGGCCGATTCCATCACCGGGGAGAAGTGGAACCGCTACATCTTCCGCACGGGCCGCAATTCCTCGCAGGATGCGATTGCCAACGCGGTGGCCCTCGACAAGCCGGGCGTGCAGATCGCCACGCTGGCCCAGGATTATGCGTTCGGCCGCGACGGCGTGAAGGCATTCAAGGGCGCGCTCAAGCATGCCAAGGTCGTACACGAAGAGTACCTGCCGACCAACACGACCGATTTCACCGCCGGCGCCCAGCGGCTGTTCGATTCGCTCAAGGACAAGCCCGGCCGCAAGATCATCTTCATCATCTGGGCCGGCGCGGGCAACCCGTTCAAGATTGCCGATCTTGACCCGAAGCGCTATGGCATCGAGATCGCCAGCGGCGGCAACATCCTGCCGGCGATGGCGGCCTACAAGAATCTGCCGGGCATGGAAGGCGCGACCTACTATTACTTCGGCATCCCCAAGAACAAGGTCAACGAGTGGCTGGTGTCGACGCACTATGCCAGGTTCAAGGCGCCGCCTGATTTCTTCACGGCGGGCGGCATGGCGGCCGGCATTGCGCTGGTGGAAGCGCTCAAGAAGACCGGCGGCGACACCAACACCGAGAAGCTGATCTCGACCATGGAAGGCATGTCGTTCGAGACGCCCAAGGGCAAGATGACCTTCCGCAAGGAAGACCACCAGGCGATGCAGTCGATGTATCACTTCAAGATCAAGGTGGACCCGGCATTTGCCTGGGGTGTGCCGGAGCTGGTGCGGGAGATCAAGCCCGAAGAAATGAACGTGCCGATCCGCAATCACCGGTGATGGACGTGAGCGCGAGTCCCACCCAAGGCACGCCCGCGCTGGAAACGCGCGGGCTGACCATCCGCTTTGGCGGGCACGTGGCCGTCAATGCGGTGTCGTGCGCGTTCCGTCCGGGCGAGCTGACGTGCATCGTCGGCCCCAACGGAGCGGGCAAGACCACGTACTTCAACCTGATCTCGGGGCAGCTGCCACCGAGTGCCGGCCAGATCCTGCTCGACGGCGAAGACGTGACGCGCCTGCCGGTTTCGGCCAAGACCCGGCGCGGCATCGGCCGTGCGTTCCAGCTCACCAGCCTGTTTCCGAACCTGCCGGTGCTGGAGAACGTGCGGCTGGCGGTGCAGGCGCGTGCGCATCGGGGGCTCGATCTGTTTTCGGTATGGAGCCGTCATCGCGCCATCCGTGAAGAGGCGCTGGCCTGCCTGGAGCGCGTGGCGTTGGCGGACAAGTGCGGCCAGCCGGTCGCTTCGCTCTCGCATGGTGACCAGCGCAAGCTGGAGGTGGCGATCCTGCTGGCGCTGCAGCCGCGCGTTTTCATGTTTGACGAGCCGACCGCCGGCATGAGCGTCGACGAGGTGCCCGTGATCCTCAACCTGATCCACGAGATCAAGCAGGACAAGACCAAGACCGTGCTGCTGGTCGAGCACAAGATGGACGTGGTGCGTTCGCTGGCCGACCGCATCATCGTGCTGCACAACGGCACGCTGATGGCTGATGGCGACCCCGCCGAGGTGATCGCCTCGCCCATCGTGCAGCAGGCGTACCTGGGCACTGTCGAAGCGGCCACGGAGGTGGGGCATGGTTGACGCTCGATCCGCGCCGCTGCTGCGCCTGACGGACGTGCAGACCCACATCGGCCCCTATCACATCCTGCATGGTGTGAGCTTCGAGGTGCCGCGCGGCGGCGTGACCATGCTGCTCGGGCGCAACGGCGCCGGCAAGACGACCACGCTGCGCACCATCATGGGTTTGTGGCAGGCCAGCGCGGGCAGGGTGGAGTTTGACGGCGTCGATATCACGCGCCGCCAGACGCCGGCCATTGCCCAGCTCGGTATCGCCTATGTACCGGAGAACATGGGCATATTTGCGGATCTGACCGTGGCCGAGAACATGCGCCTGGCCACGCGCGGCGGCCCTGTCGACGAAACGCGGCTGGACTGGGTGTTCCGCATGTTCCCGGCGCTCAGGATCTTCTGGCATCAGCGCGCGGGCGTGCTCTCTGGCGGGCAGAAGCAGATGTTGTCGGTGGCGCGCGCCATTATCGAGCCGCGCAAGCTGCTGATCGTCGACGAGCCGACCAAGGGGCTGGCGCCGGCCATCATTCAGAACATGATCGCGGTATTCGGTGAGCTCAAGCAGACCGATGTCTCCATCCTGTTGGTGGAGCAGAACTTCCACATGGCGAAGTCGGTAGGCGACACCGTGGCGGTGATGGACGACGGCAAGATCGTCCATACCGGCCGCATGGCTGCGCTGGCCGACGACGAAGCGCTGCAGCAGCGGCTGCTCGGCCTGTCGCTGGCGGCACATCAATGAATGGCGGCGTCATGCAACCGCAGCGCACCTCCGAACCGACCACCATGACCACATCGACTGTTTTGCCGGGCGTATCCGCCGCACCCGCCGATCTGCCCAAGGTCCGTCTTGACTGGACGCCGCTGGCGCTCGCACCGCTGCTCATGCTGATCGCCTTGCCGCTGGTCGGCAGTCCATCGACCTGGCTCACGCTCACCATCGCGGGGCTGGCGATGGGCATGATCATTTTCGTGGTCTCGTCGGGCCTCACGCTGGTGTTCGGCCTGATGGACGTGCTCAATTTCGGACATGGTGCATTCATCGCGCTCGGCGCATACGTGGCGGCATCCGTCCTGCTGCCGATGCAGGCGTGGGTGGAGGCCGACAGCCTGGCACTCAACCTGGGCGTATTCGCACTCGCCATTGCGGCGGCCATGCTGGCAGCCGGCGCCGTCGGCCTGTTCTTCGAGCGTGTGGTCGTGCGTCCTGTGTACGGTCAGCACCTCAAGCAGATCCTCATCACCATGGGCGGCATGATCGTCGCCGAACAGCTGATCAAGGCGATCTGGGGCGCCGAGACGATCGCGCTGCAGGCGCCGGCTACCTTTCGTGGAGCGGTGCTGCTGGGCGATGCGGCCATCGAGAAATACCGGCTCATCGCCGTGGTGCTGGGCCTGGTGATCTTCGTGGCGATGCTGCTGGTGCTCAATCGCACGCGTATCGGCCTGCTGATCCGCGCCGGGGTGGAGAACCGCGAGATGGTGGAGTCGCTCGGCTACCGCATCCGCCGGTTGTTCATCGGCGTGTTCGTGGTGGGCGCGGCGCTGGCCGGCCTGGGCGGCGTGCTGTGGGGGCTGTACCAGGAGAACATCACGGCGGCGATCGGCTCGCAGGTGAACGTGCTGATCTTCATCGTCATCATCATCGGCGGGCTGGGTTCGACCACGGGCTGCTTCATCGGCGCGGTGCTGGTGGGGCTGATGGCCAACTACACCGGTTTCCTGTTTCCGAAGGTAGCGCTGTTCTCGAACATCCTGCTGATGATGCTGATCCTGCTGTGGCGGCCGCAGGGTTTGTATCCGGTGGC
>JAGWNU010000090.1 GCA_028871175.1 Burkholderiaceae bacterium
GGGCACCGAGCGCCTGCAGATCAACGCGCAGAACTGCGTGCACTGCAAGACTTGCGACATCAAGGACCCGACGCAGAACATCGTGTGGGTCACGCCGGAAGGCGGTGGCGGGCCGAACTACGTCGGCATGTAAGTACCGGGCGAGCGCCCAACAAAAAAGACGGCTTGAAGCCGTCTTTTTTGTTGCCTGAGCGAATCGATTCAGGAAGCTTTTGCCGGAATGGCCGGCGTCTGCACCGACACATCACCGCATTGCGCGCGATGGCGCAGCGCGTGGTCGATCAGCACCAGCGCGAGCAGCGCCTCGGCGATTGGCGTCGCACGAATCCCGACGCACGGGTCGTGGCGGCCGAACGTCTCCACCACAGCCGGATCACCCGCCTTGTCGATCGAACGGCGCGGCGTGCGGATGCTCGATGTCGGCTTGATCGCCAGCGACACGGAAATGTCCTGCCCTGTCGAAATCCCGCCCAGGATGCCGCCGGCGTTGTTACCGACGAAGCCCTCCGGCGTCAGCTCGTCTCCATGCTCGGAGCCGCGCTGGCTGACTGCGTGGAAACCAGCACCAATCTCGACGCCCTTCACCGCATTCAGGCCCATCATGGCGTGGGCGATGTCTGCGTCCAGCCGGTCGAACAGCGGCTCGCCCCAGCCGACCGGCACACCGGTAGCCACCACCTCAATGCGCGCGCCGACGGAATCGCCGTCCTTGCGCAGGGCATCCATATAGGTTTCCAGCTCGGGAACGATCTCGGCATTGGGCGCGAAGAACGGGTTGTTCGGCACCTCGTTCCAGTCCATGAACGGGATCTGGATATCGCCCAGTTGCGACATGAAGCCGTGGATTTCAACGCCGAACTTCTCTCGCAGCCACTTCTTGGCGACGGCGCCTGCAGCCACTGTCGGCGCCGTCAAGCGTGCGGAAGAACGGCCGCCGCCGCGCGGATCGCGGATGCCGTATTTGTGCCAGTAGGTGTAATCAGCATGGCCGGGACGAAAGGTCTCGGCGATGTTGCTGTAATCCTTGCTGCGCTGGTCGGTATTGCGGATCAGCAGGCAGATCGGCGTGCCAGTGGTCTTGCCTTCGTACACGCCGGAGAGGATCTCGACGAGGTCTTCTTCCTTGCGTTGGGTGACGTGGCGCGAGGTGCCGGGTTTGCGGCGGTCCAGATCGGGCTGGATGTCTTCTGCCGACAGCGTCATGCCGGGCGGGCACCCGTCGATGACAGCGCCGATGGCGGGGCCATGCGACTCGCCGAAAGTGGTGACGGAAAACAGCAGGCCCAGGGTATTGCCAGACATGATCGTGCTCAGGAAAGCGCCGCCACGGCGGCGGCGCGAAACTTCGGGAAACCGCTATTGTAAGGCCGATCAATCAGCTGCCGATGCCCAGAAGCTCGACCTCAAAATTCAGCGTGGAATTGGACGGGATCGTGCCAGGCACCCCGCGTTCACCGTAGGCGGTAGCGGCCGGGCACGTCAGCTTCGCCTTTCCGCCGACCTGGATTTTCTGCACGCCTTCCGTCCAGCAAGGGATCACGCGGTTCAGCGGGAACGAGATCGGCTGGCCACGCTTGTAGGAGCTATCAAACTCCGTGCCGTTGGTGAGCGTACCGCGGTAGTGCACCTTGACCGTGTCGCTGGCCTTCGGCGACGGACCGGTGCCCTTGACAAGCGTTTGGACGATCACACCAGAGGGCAAGGTTTCGGTTGATGCCGGCACCGCCGCTTGAGCGGCAACTGCGGCAAGGACGAGGGACGAGGCGCACAGCAGTTGAGAAACGGTTTTCATCGGAGATCACGGAAGAAGTTGGGTTAGCGGCCCCGCAAGGCCTGCCGGCAGTGTATCGAATTCCGGTGGTGCCGCTAGAGACGTTCGCCGCGCAGTGCCAGCACCGCTGCTTGCAGTCCTTCCGGCGATACGGCCTGGGCCGGCACCGGCGTACCGATGCACAGTTCCAGCCGGTTGAGCACACCGCGACGGAACGGACGCGTCATCGCTGCCCCGCCCTTGCGCGAGAAGAAACTGCCCCACAGCCCGCGCAGCGCCATCGGCACCACGGGCACCGGAGTGCGCTCCACAATCCGCCTCACACCGTCCTTGAAGGGGTTGATTTCGCCCGTCGCGGTGATCTTGCCCTCGGGGAAGATGCACACCACCTCGCCGTCGGCCAGCGCGGCAGCAATCCCGTCGTAAGCATGCTTGAGCATCTCCGGATCTTCGTGCATCGGCGCAATCGGAATAGCCTTGACCGTGCGGAAGAACCACGACAGCAGCGGCACCGTGAAGATGCGGTGGTCCATCACAAAACGGACCGGCCGGCGTACGAAGGCACCGACGACCACCGCATCGACAAAGCTGACATGATTGCAGACCAGCAGGCACGGGCCCTCATCGGGAATGCGGTCCGCGCCATCCACCTTCACGCGATACACGGTGTGGATCAACAGCCACATCACGAAGCGGATCAGGAATTCCGGCACCAGCATGTAGATGTAGATCGCCACCACGGCATTGAGGATGCCTGTGATGAGAAACAACTGCGGGATGGTGAAACCCGCGCGCGTGAGCACCATCGCCAGGACGGCCGAGGCAATCATGAACAGCGCATTGAGGATGTTGTTGGCCGCGATGATGCGCGCCCGGTGTGTCGGCTCGCAACGGCTCTGGATCAATGCATACAGCGGCACGCTGTAGAAGCCACCAAACATCGCCAGCAGGAACAGGTCAGCCAGTACGCGCCAGTGGCGGTGGCTCTGCAGGAATCCCGCCACACCCGTCAGCACATCATGGGCGACCAGCGCCTCCGCATGGGAGGCAAAGTACAGGTCGGCCGCGAACACTGTCATGCCGATCGAGCCGAATGGCACGAGGCCGATTTCCACCGTGCGCCCCGAAAGCTTTTCGCAGAGTACAGAGCCGAGTCCGATGCCGATGGAAAACACCGCCAGCAGCAACGTCACCACATTCTGGTCGCCGGCGAGCACGTTGCGCGCAAAGGCGAAGAACGACGTCAGGAACGTCGCGCCCACAAACCACAGCCACGAGATGCCGAGCAGGCTCAGGAACACCGCGCGCTGGTTGCTCGCCAGCTTCAGGTTGCGCCAGGTCTCGGAGATGGGGTTCCAGTTGATGCGCAGATCCGGCTGGGAGGCAGGCGATACGGGGACGCCGCGTGCCGTCAGCCAGCCGCTCACTGCGATGGCGATGCACACGATGCCTGTGAACGTTGGGCCGATAAGCTCTCCGTTACGCGTCAGGTTGGCCAGTTCACCGCCGGCAATGGTGCCGATCAGGATGGCGACGAAGGTGCCCATTTCCACCAGTCCGTTGCCGCCCACCAGTTCCGCAGGCTGCAGATGCTGCGGCAGATACGCATATTTGACCGGCCCGAACAGCGTGGAATGCACGCCCATCAGGAAGGTACACAGGTAGAGCAGCTCGATATGGCGCAGCGCAAACCCGGCGCAGCCGATCGCCATGATGGCGATCTCCAGCGTCTTGACGAAACGGATCAGCCGCGCCTTGTCCATGCGATCGGCAATCTGACCGCTGGTGGCGGAGAGCAGGACAAACGGCGCGATGAAGATGGCCGAAATCAGAAACGCCGCGGAAGCCGGATCTGCGTGACCGAACAGCGCGGCGTGGTAAGTCACCAGCGAGGAAAACGCCACCTTGAACACGTTGTCATTCATGGCGCCCAGGAACTGCGTCCAGAAAAACGGCGCGAAGCGGCGCTGCTTCAACATGGAAAACTGGCTCGACTGGGTCATCGGCGATAGTGATCGGGGGGCGGAGGGATCAACAAAAAACCCGCTCGCAGCTGCGGGCGGGTTCTGGGAGTGTACCGAAGACGTCGCGCAGTTCAGTCTTCGTTGGCCTTCTCTTCCGGCCAGTCGCGAATGTATGCCTTGAGCATCTTGTTCTCGAAGTTCTGCTCTTCGAAGACAGCCTTGGCAACGTCGTAGAAGGAAATCACGCCCATCAGCGTGCGGTTGTCGAGTACCGGCAGATAACGGGCATGGCGCTCGAGCATCATGCGGCGCACTTCGTTGACCTCGGTTTCCAGCGTACAGGTGAGCGGGTGGTCGTCCATCACCTTGCGGATCGTGGTGCCGTCGCCAACGGTGCCATTGTTCTTGGCGAGGACCTTGATGACCTCGCGGAAGGTCAGCATGCCGACCAGTTCGCCGTATTCCATCACCACCAGCGAACCGATGTCGTATTCCGCCATCGTCTGCACGGCCACCTGGACCTTGGTTTCGGGGGCCACGGTGTAGAGCGTGTTGCCCTTCACGTGAAGAATATCGCTGACTTTCATATTGCGTCTCCCAGGTTTTGGGGTGCCGGTCTGCCGGGGGGCGACCGCGCGCGGGTTGTCGTTATCGTTGTGTTTCGATCCTAGCCCAAACGGGACGGCTTCGACAAGCACGCGAAGCAGAAAAAAGCGTCGAAAACCGCGCCCGCTCGGCGTTTGCCCGGAATGCATCGCGGGTGGGTGGGGTGCTAGCATGCCCGGTCTTCATTCCTATTCGGTGCTTGAAAACCATGTCCAAAGCCCGCTTCGATACGCTGGCCCTGCATGCTGGTGCGGCTCCCGACCCGGCCACGGGCGCGCGCGCCACGCCCATTCACCTCACCACGTCGTTCGTGTTCCGCGACAGCGAACACGCGGCGTCATTGTTCAACATGGAACGCGCGGGCCACGTCTATTCGCGCATCTCCAATCCGACCGTCGCCGTGTTCGAGGAGCGGATGGCAGCGCTGGAGAACGGCGTAGGCGCCATCGCCACCGCATCGGGACAGGCGGCGCTGCACCTGGCGATCGCCACGCTGATGGGCACGGGCTCGCATATCGTAGCCTCGTCGGCGCTGTATGGCGGCTCGCACAATCTGCTGCATTACACCCTGCGCCGCTTCGGCATCGACACGACCTTCGTCAAGCCCGGCGACATCGACGCCTGGCGCGCAGCCGTCCGCCCGAACACGCGGCTGCTGTTTGGCGAGACGCTGGGCAACCCGGGGCTGGATGTGCTCGACATCCCGACGGTGGCATCCATCGCGCACGATGCAGGCGTACCGCTGCTGGTGGATTCCACCTTCACCACGCCGTGGCTGTTGCAGCCGTTTGCGCATGGCGCAGACCTCGTCTACCACTCGGCGACCAAGTTCCTGGGCGGGCATGGCACGACCATCGGCGGCGTGCTGGTTGACGGTGGCACGTTCGACTACGTTGCCGCAGGCAAGCACCCCGAGTTGACGGAGCCCTACGCCGGCTTTCACGACATGGTATTTGCCGAGGAAAGCACCGTTGCGCCGTTCCTGCTGCGCGCACGCCGCGAGGGCCTGCGCGACTTTGGCGCATGCATGAGCCCGATGGCAGCGTGGCAGCTACTGCAGGGCATCGAAACCCTGCCGCTTCGCATGGCACGCCATGTGGAAAATGCCCGCCGCGTCGCCGCCTTCCTGGCAAGCCACCCGATGGTCGCGTCGGTGGCCTACCCTGATCTGGAATCGCACCCGGATCACGCGCTCGCCAAGCGTCTGCTGCCGCGCGGCTGCGGCGCGGTATTCAGCTTCGACCTGCGCGGCGACCGGCGTGCAGGCAAGCAGTTCATCGAATCCCTGGGGCTGTTCTCGCACCTGGCGAACGTGGGCGATGCGCGCTCGCTGGTCATCCACCCGGCGTCGACCACGCATTTCCGCATGGACGCCGATGCGCTGGCTGCCGCCGGCATCAGCGAAGGCACGATCCGCCTGTCGATCGGCCTTGAAGACGCCGATGACCTGATCGACGATCTCAAGCGCGGCCTGAAAGCCGCCGAGCGGGCCATGTCTGCCGCGCCAGGCAAAGCCGCCCCCAACGCAACCGGAGCCCGCTGATGGAATGGACCGTACAAGGACAGCGCGCCTATGCCTACACGGGCGGCAAGCCCTTTAACGCAGCGCTGCCGTGCGTCGTGTTCGTGCACGGCGCGCAGAACGACCACTCGGTCTGGGGGCTGCAGACGCGCTGGTTCGCGCATCATGGCTTCAGCGTGCTGGCGGTGGATTTGCCGGGGCATGGTCGCAGCGCCGGCGCACCGCTGCAAACGGTCGAAACGATGGCCGACTGGGTCATGGCGCTGGTACAGGCAACCGGCGTCACGCAGCCCGTGATGGTGGTCGGACACAGCATGGGTTCGCTGATTGCGCTGGAGTGCGCGTCGCGCTACGGCGACCGCGTCCGGCGCATTGCGCTGGTGGCGACCGCCTGGCCGATGAAGGTGTCGGATGCACTGCTGGATGCGGCGCTCAACAACACCGCCGGCGCGATTGACATGGTGAACGCCTGGTCCCATTCCAGCCTGGCCAACAAGCCGTCGGCGCCGGGCCCAGGCTTCTGGATGCACGGCTGCAGCCAGCGGCTGATGGAACACGTGGCTCGCGTCACCGAAGCCCCCGTCTTCCACACCGACTTTTCTGCCTGCAACGCCTACGCGCGCGGCGCCGAAGCGATGGCTTCCGTGAGTTGTCCGTCCCTCGTCATCGTCGGCGAGAAAGACCAGATGACGCCCGCGAAGGCTGGCCGACAAGTGGCTGCAGGGCTGGTTGGCAGCCGTGTCGTGGGCCTGCCTGGCGGTCACGCGATCATGGGAGAATGCCCCGACGGCACACTCGACGCGCTGATCGCTTTTGCCCGGGAACGGGAAGCCGCACCCGCGTAGCCAGCAGCTCAGGACTCAGGAGACGCATCATGGCCACTACCGAGACGCATACCTTCGGCAGCTTCGCCGAGTTCTATCCGTACTATCTGGGCGAGCATCAGGACCGCACCTGCCGACGCCTGCACTTTGCTGGCTCCTCGGTGGCGCTGGTATGCCTGATCCTGCTGCTGTTTACGGGCAACGCCTGGTGGCTGCTTGGCGCAGCCATCAGCGGCTATGCCTTTGCGTGGGTCGGGCATTTCGGCTTCGAGAAGAACCGGCCCGCCACGTTCCGCCACCCCTTCTACAGCCTGATGGGCGACTGGGTGATGTACCGCGATATCTGGACGGGAAAGATTCCGTTCTGAGCCATCAGCTGGCGGCTGAGGCCGGCATGGACGTTGCCGCAGCGGCGGCCTGCGCCGCAGCCGCCACGCCGCGCTGGCCCGACGCGAAGACACTTTCCAGCGTGCAATCGAGCGCCGGATTCCGCAGTTGGCTGACGAGTGAGCGCGTGTCACCCAGATGCCGCGCCAGGGCCGTGCGCGGCAGGCGCGGCAGATTCAGTACGAGCCGTTCATACAGTTGGCGCAGCGTGGTTGTATGTGCGTCGCACAGCAAGGCCCAATGCGTTTCGCTCCGATCCTGTTGCAATTTGCCGACCAGGTGGAGCGACTTGAGCTTGACCAGCAGATCAGCCAGGTAATCGGCTTCCAGTTGCAGGCGCCTGCCGATCTCCAGTTCAGCCACCGTGCGCGGCGGTTCCTCGCGTGCGCGGTAGAGCAGCAGCAGAATGCCGAGCGCGTCGAAGAACTCGCTGCCCGGAAATGTTCGCCGCTGCCAGTAGCCTTGCCGGACGATCGGTAACGTCGATGCAATCGTGGCGCCCAGCAGGGTGACCAGCCAGCTCACGTAAATCCATGTCAGGAAGATCGGCAGCGCGGCAAATGCGCCGTACACCGCCGTGTACGTGGGGATGTGCGCGACATACGAGCCAAAGCCTCGCTTGGCGATTTCGAACGCCACCGCGGCGATCAGGCCTGCGACAAGCGCGTCTCGCCGCGCGACATTGGTGTTGGGCACGAAGACGTAGAGCATCGCAAAGGCAATGGCCGACAACAGGATCGGCACGACGCCCACGACCACGCCCAGCCCAAAGGGCAGCTTATGAACGTAGCCCGCCGAGATCGACACCAGGTAGGAACTGACCGACAGGCTCGCCCCGATCAGCACGGGACCCAGCGTAACCAGTGCCCAGAACACCAGCACACGCTGCGCCAATGGCCGCCGTTGACGCACGCGCCAGATTGCGTTGAGCGCGTTCTCGACCGTCAGCATGGTCAGGACGGATGTCACCACCAGGCCGATCAGGCCCGCCGCGGTGAGTCCCTTGGCATTGCTCGAGAATTGATTCAGGTAGGCGAGGATCGGCCGGCTGATATTGCCGGGCACGAGGTTGCTGAACATGTAGCTTTCGATGTCGGCGCGAAAGCTCTTGAACATCGGAAAGGCGGTGAACAGCGCGAACGCCACGGTCAGGACCGGCACCAGCGAGAGCACCGTTGTGAATGTCAGGCTGCCGGCCACCTGGGGCAGCCTGTCCTCACCCGCACGGCGCAGCGCATAACGCGCCAGCGCACGCAGCTTGGCGGCATTCCATTGGCGAAGCACTCGGGCATCAAAAAGCATGAAGAATGAGGCAGGACGCGGGGGTAAGGGGCGCAACTATAATACCGCGACGTCATTGCCGGTCCGGCCCCCTCGTTATGAAAGACATCCTCGTCCTGTACTACAGCCGCCACGGCAGCACACGCGCACTCGCAGAAGCCATCGCGCATGGCATTGAGACGGTGGACGGCGCCCAGGCGCGCGTTCGCACGGTTCCGGCCGTCTCCACCGTCTGCGAAGCCACCCAGCCCGACGTGCCCGACGGTGGGCCGCCCTACGTGGAGGTCCGCGATCTGGAAGAATGCGTCGGCCTGGCGCTGGGCTCGCCCACTCGCTTCGGCAACATGGCCGCGCCGCTCAAATACTTTCTCGACGGCACCACGCCGCAATGGCTCTCAGGCGCATTGGCAGGCAAGCCCGCGTGCGTGTTCACCTCGACGGGCAGCATGCATGGCGGACAGGAAACCACGCTGATCTCGATGATGCTGCCGCTGCTGCACCATGGCATGGTGTTGCTCGGTCTGCCGTATCAGCAGAGCGAGTTGCTTTCCACGGATGCCGGCGGCACGCCATACGGCCCGTCTCATGTGGCCCACCGCGGTGATACCGCACCGCTCACCGCCCATGAGCGCACGCTGGCTACGGCAATGGGGCGTCGGCTCGCACAGACTGCCCTGAAGCTTGCCGCATGATTCCCGCCGATCACGCCGTCGCTGAATCTCGGGCCCTGCATCTGCTGAGTGCCGCGAGCCTGCTCGCCATGATTGTGCTGTGCGCTGCGTGGGAGCTCTGGCTGGCGCCGGTCCGGCCGGGTGGATCATGGCTCGCGCTCAAGGCGCTGCTGCTGGCGTGGCCGTTGCCGGGCGTGCTGCGCAAGAACCGCTACACGATGCAATGGGCGTCCATGTTCATCCTGCTCTTCTTTACCGAGGGCATTGTGCGCGCCACATCAGACATCGGGCTCTCACGTTCGCTCGCGTGGGCTGAGGTGGTGCTCAGCGTGGCGTTCTTCTTCGCGACGATCTTGTATCTGCGCCCGTTCAAGCGTGCCGCCAAGGCGCGCGCCAACCCGAACCGCTGACCAGCCATGACCTACGACGCCTTCCTGCAAGCCTGCGTTGACGCCATTGGCGGTGCACACGTCTTGACGGCACCACAGGACCAGGCACCGTACCTCACAGACTGGCGCAAGCGCTTCACGGGGCGCGCACGCGCGGTGCTGCGTCCAGCCAGCCCTGATGAAGTGGCGACACTCGTGAGCCTGTGCGGCGCGCACGGCGTGCCGGTCGTCCCGCAAGGCGGCAACACCGGTCTGTGCGGCGGCGCCACGCCCGACATGGAAGGCAACGCCGCCGTGATCTCGCTGCAACGCATGCAGCGCGTGCGGGCGGTTGACCCGATCAACAACACCATCACGGTGGATGCGGGTTGCATCCTCGCCAACGTACAGCAGGCCGCCGCCGCCGCCAATCGGCTCTTCCCGCTGAGCCTGGCGGCGGAGGGCAGTTGCACCATCGGCGGCAACCTCGCGACAAACGCGGGCGGCACCGCCGTCCTGCGTTACGGCAACGCGCGGGAACTGTGCCTCGGCATCGAGGCCGTGCTACCCAACGGCGAGCGATGGAACGGCCTGCGCGGCCTGCGCAAGGACAACACCGGCTATGACTTGCGTGACCTGTTGATCGGTGCGGAAGGCACGCTAGGCATCATCACCGGCGCGACGCTCAGGTTGTTTCCGCAGCCGCGTGCCCGGGTGACGGCGCTGGCGGCGCTGCAATCGCCCCAACTGGCGCTTGAGCTTCTCGCCCTGGCACAGGGCCATGCGGGGACGCTGCTGACGGGCTTCGAGTTGATGTCGGCGTTCTGCCTGGACCTGGTGCGCAAGCACTATCCACAATTGCGCGTGCCCTTCACGCAGGCCCACCCTCAGTACGTGCTGCTGGAGCTGTCCGATCTGGAGAGCGAGGAACATGCCCGTGCGCTGTTCGACGCGCTGATGGAAGACGCGCTCGCACGAGGCGTCATCGTCGATGCGGCAGTCGCGGAATCGGTCGCGCAATCGCGCGACTTCTGGAACCTGCGCGAGCATATTCCATTGGCCCAGGCCGACGAAGGCAAGAACATCAAGCACGACATTGCCGTGCCGATCTCGCTCATCGCCGACTTCATCGAGGTCACGGACCAGGCGCTCGCCTCGGCCTACCCGAACATCCGCATGGTGACGTTCGGCCACCTCGGCGACGGCAACCTGCATTACAACGTGTCACCGCCCGTGGGGCACCCGCACGATGCCTTCCTGGCCAACCAGGACGGCATCAACCGTATTGTTTACGACAGCGTGCATGCGCACGGCGGGTCCATTTCCGCCGAGCACGGCATCGGCCAACTCAAGCGCGAAGACAATGCACGCTACAAGAGCGCGGTGGAGTTGTCGGTCATGCGCGCGATCAAGCGGGCGCTGGACCCACGCGGTTTGATGAATCCGGGGAAGGTGCTGTAAGGCGCGCGCTTCAGCCGAAGTACCGCCAGATGTAATTGACGACCGCAAACGCGATCGTCGCCGCCAGCAGCCATAGCAGCATGCGCGGCACGCCGCTGGGCGGCAAGCGGTGATCGGCTGCACCGGAACGGTCACCGATCCGCCCACTCTGGGCATGGCGGGTATAAGTGCTTCGGGACGCCCCCGCTGGGCGCCTTGCATGACGCGTGCTCATCGACCGTTCCTCCCTGCCCCATGGTTGTCGCTTCGCCTGGCCCCCTGTTGCCGGCGAAACATCATTGCGAGGGCCGCCAGAAAGGCTGCCCGAACAAGACTCCCCTGATTTTCCCGTTTGGTCGGAACCGAAATAGCCTCCATCACCATCATCTGGCGTACGTAGGCTTGGTGTTCCGCGTCGTTGCGCGGAATTTCAAGTTGAAACGTTATTGTTTTGAAACGACCCGACGCCGTGGAATGTATCAAAAATCCCCCCGATTGGGGGGTATGAATATCATCCCTGACCATTTGGATGATGCGCGGGAACGACGCTTGCGGGCCCGATACGGGCAAACCCGAAGTCTGGCTACTGATCCACCACGGAGCTGCCCATGCAATCCGCCCTGCCCGATCCGCGCTGGCACGCGCATATCACGCCGCCCACACCTCCGGAGTCTCCTCCGCATCCGCCTCCTGAGATGCCGCCCCCCGACGAACCGGCGCATGACCCGGTCCACGACCCTGAACCTCGAACGCCCCCGATCGAGCTGCCGCCCGGCGAGGTACCACCAGAGATCCCGCCCCAGCACTAGCAGGCCACACCACGGCCATCTGTTAGAATCGCGGCCTCCCAGGCATCCGGAGGCCGCGCGTCTGTGGTGACCCTGGGCAGCCACGGATCTGCCCATAGCTCAGTTGGATAGAGCATCGGCCTTCTAAGCCGACGGTCGGGGGTTCGAATCCCTCTGGGCAGGCCAAAGATCGTTTTAAATCAGTGGCTTAGAGAATCACCACATCGGTGTGGTTTCTGAAAACTGCGCTCACAGTGCGCCGTAGGCGCGCCGAGGAAACCACCCGCAAAGCGCCATCCCAGGCCACGTTATAGCCCTGCAGGAACCGCCCACTGCGCAAAAGCCGACATAGCCATTGGCGCGACGGACACCCGTGATAGAAACCGCCCCACGCTCGCAACGAGCGCATCCCTGGGACCGTACGTAAGCGCCCAGTACCACCAACCGATACAGGCACCCCTTCAGCCGCAGATGCCACTGGAGCGGCAAGCACAGCTCAGGAAACGCTCTGGGCACCGTCTCGTCGCGGCAGACTTCCTCAAGCGCTACGCAACCGACGAGTCGCCAAAGAGCTGTGGCGCGACGATCTAGGCTACGAGCCGCTCGTTCTCACCTTGCGGACACGGACTCCCGGCTGGCCTCCTGCAGCGCGGCTAGCACAACGGACACCGCCGTACTTTTCGGCTCCGTCGTCAACGCACCGACGCGCTCGACTGCAGTCGATACCTTCAACGGTAATTGCCGCAGTTCTCCATTCAAATCCGTTTCGCCGTGCCGCAAGCGCGTCGAAACGAACAGGCACGGCACGCGCCGCGCCACGGCGTAGTTGGTCAGATGCGATGTCGACTCCATCAATACGTGCGGCGCGGCGACGCCCGCAGTCGCGAATTCGACTTCGAGAGCGGTTCGCATCGGAGAACCCATCGGCGGCATGATCCAGGGCCACGCTGCCACGTCGCGCCAAGTGACGCGACTGTGCCGATGTAATGGATGATCTTGCGGCGCGACGACCAGAATCTCGTCGCTGTATAGCTCGGTGACAGAAAAGCCTGCGGTCAGCACCACCGACTCGAGCCGGCACACAAGTAAATCGAGCTCGCGTCGCTGCATGAGCGGCAGTAGATGGTCGAGTGTGTTTTCCGAGTAGTTGATCTGCTGCGTCGGCGCATGTCTTGCCAGGTACTCGATTACACCTGGCAGCAGGCGCATCGAGATATACGGCAGCATGCCGACCTTCAATGGCAGGCTCGTGCCGCGTTTCAAGGCATCGAATGCGGGCTGAATCGTGCGCAGGTCGGTGAGGATGCGCGCAACGCATTCGAGCATCGCTTCCCCATATGCCGTGGGCGCGACCCGTCGCGAGGTGCGCTCAAACAGGGGCAGGCCCAACGTGTCCTCCAGTTCGCGCAGCCATTTCGATAACGCCGGCTGTGTGATGGACGCTTCTTCGGCCGTACGCGCAAAGCTGCGGTGGCGCCCGAGCCAGTCGAGCGTCTCCAGATCCCGTATGCGCAGCTTGCGCAATACGTGCGGCAAATGCTCGATACGACTACGGTCAGCGCCGGGCGGCACCACGTCGGGAAGCAACACGGATGATCTTTTTGTAGCAGCCATCGCGCCCTTTCATTCATTACCGTACGGTTATCAATCAGCACTCATATTTCATCGAATCGTATCGTATATCGCTACACAATTGAGCACGCACCTGTCCTACGCGGATGCGGGAAATCGAAGGGGCAAACCCAGGAACGATCAAAAAATGGCCTGAGCTTGAACGCCTGAGACCAAAACAAATATTCAAGGAGACACTATGAAGCACCTCATCAGCGCATGCGCGATCGCCTGGGCAATGCTCATGACGTCCAGCGCACACGGCGCCGACAAGCGCCCGAACATCCTTTTGATCCTCGCGGACGATCTCGGCTACTCGGATATCGGCGCGTTCGGCGGCGAGATCAATACGCCGAATCTCGACCGGCTCGCGAAAGAAGGTGTTCGCATGACCGATTTCTATGCGTCGCCGTTCTGCTCACCGACGCGTGCGATGCTGATGTCGGGCGTCGACAATCATCGCGTTGGGCTGGGCGGCATGGCCGAGCTGCTGACGCCAAAGCAGCGCAACGCGGCCGGCTACGAAGGCTACCTGACGCATTCCGTCGTCACGTTCCCGACGCTCCTCAAGAACGCGGGCTACCACACCTACATGGTGGGCAAGTGGCATCTCGGGCTGACGG
>JAGWNU010000091.1 GCA_028871175.1 Burkholderiaceae bacterium
TGCTGCCGTAACCGGCACCGGTGAGGTTCACGCCGTTGGGCAGGCTGACGTTGGTGACATAGAAATTCTTCACGAACCCGCCACGGTTCATGTTCGTCTTGATGCGGATGGCGATGTTCAGCGAGTTTGTCGCCCAGAACTGGTTGAGCATCGCCAGGTTGCGCGCATAGATGTTCTGCACGCCGCCGCCCATCTCGCTGCCCAGCGTGATGCCGCCGTGGCCGCTGTTCATCGTGCAGTTCTGGATGACGTGGTCTTGCGCCGGGCCATAGCCGGTGTCCAGGTTCTTGCCCGACTTGATGGCGATACAGTCGTCGCCCGTGTTGAACGTGACGTTCTCGCACAGCACGTTGCTGCAGGCGTCGGGGTCGAAGCCATCGTTGTTGGGGCCGATGCTGTCCACCGTCACGCCACGGATGACCACGTTCGTGCAGTGCACCGGATGGTGCTGCCAGAACGGCGTGTTGACCGTGCGGTAGTTCTCCATCAGCACATTGGTGCAGCCGATGAACTCCACCATGCTGGGGCGCAGGTAGTGCCCGAGCCCAAAGATGCGTTTTTCCACCGGCACGCCTGCCTCGGACAGGGCGGGCAGGTAGTTCTGATCCTGCTGCCAGGGCGTCGCCGGGTTGGTCAAGAGCGCATAGAGCGTGCTCGAAATGCCGGGTGCGGCGGTCTGCAGATCGACATTGTTGGGGTTGCTGTAGGCCTGCGAAGGCGTGCTCGAATTGACGCAGCCGTAGGCGCCATTGGAACCCTTGTACGTCCACCAGCACGTGCTGGTATTGCCCGAACCTGCGAACGGCGTCATGGCCTGGCCGTTGAGCACGGAGGTCGGGCCTTCACCCGTCAGGGCAATATTGCTGGCGTTGCGCGCATAGACGGGCGAGCCGAAGTTCAGGCAGTCATCGGCCTGCCAGCGGCTGTAATAGAGCTTGCCGTTGGTACCGCAGTCGATCGGGCCGTCCTTGGCGTAATCGGCCGGGTTGGGGCTGAAGTAGATCGTGCAGTTTGCGCTCAGGTGGAAGTTGACATTGCTCTGCAGAACGATCGGTCCGGCGCAGTACCACGTGCCGGCTGGTACCACCACACGGCCGCCGCCTGCGGCATTGCACGCCGCGATGGCCGCCAGGAAAGCGGGACGCGAATCAAACGCCCCCGGGGCCTGTGTCGCCCCCGCCCCCGAGCTCACGGGTGACTTGGTGGGATCGGTGTAGGGGCTGGTCTGGGCGACCACCGCGCAAGGCTGCGCGCCAAATGCCTCGACCTGGAAATCGACGGCCGGAAAGGCACTCTGCGCCACACCCTGCAGCGACGCGATGATGTTTGTCGCAGCGCCGGTCGGCCCCCAGATCGGGTCGGCCTGCACCGGCGCGGTGGGCGTGGCGGCCGACGACGCAGCGTCGGAACCGCCGCCGCAAGCGCTGACCAAAGCACCGCCGACCACGGCGCCGCCATAACTCAGGAATGCACGGCGGGAGGGATTGAGCGGGCCGCGGGCACGGTTGGCCGGTCGCCGCGGAATACGGGGGGCTGCTGTCATGGGTCTCCTCATCTCATTGTTGTGGTGTGCCGTTTTCCCGAGCACGAATTGATATATCAGAATCTATTGATTGATATATTAGAGGTCAAGGCAGGGTTTTCCCGATCGTTGTTTCCGGGAATGCGCCGCCAGGGGCGCGAGCGCGCACGCCACAGATGCGGGTCAAGGGGGGGGCAACGCCCTGTGCGTTGTGTCCGCATCGGTTCGTGATATCGGGAAAATCAACTCAATCCAGATTCATACGGCCGTTGAGGCAACTTTCCCGCTTCATTTTCATTGACGCTGTCGGTGTTGCAGCGTTTCATGGAGGCACAAAGCCTATGCATGGAGATGCGCGTGCAACACGAAGACAACGCTGCCCCACGGTATCGAAGCGGAACGGCAGCCCGCATGGCCAAGATGCCTGTGTCGACGCTCCGTGTCTGGGAGCAGCGCTATGGCGTGATCTCTCCCACCAAATCGGAGTCGGGCCAGCGCTTGTACTCTGGTGAGGATGTGAAGCGCCTGACGCTGCTGAGGACGCTCGTCAACCAGGGACATGCGATCGGCGCAATCGCACACGCCGACAGCGCTGAACTCGAACGGCTGCTTGAGTCGACGAAGACCGCCGAAGCGCCGGCGCAGCTGCCTGCGCAGTCCGTGATGACGCTGACCATCTGCGGCCCGCTGCTGGCCGAGCGCGTCCGCCGCCGGAAAAGCACACTTGCGACGCTCGGTATCGATGCCGTCACGGAGTTCGATGCGGTCGAGGATGTCGTCGCGCTGGAGCACCCGCATCGCACCGACGCCCTGATTGTGGACGCCGCGTCCCTGCAGCCGGACACGGCGCAGGCCATCCTGTCGGCAGCGCGCAGTTTCGGCGCGAGCGCCGTGGGCGTGATCTACAGCTTTGGCACGGTGCGCGCGACCGATATGCTGCGCGCCGCCGGCGTGCGCCTGTACCGCGAGCCGAACGCGCACAGCGAGCTCGACCAGGTCCTGGAGGAGCTGTCACAGCTGGTGCGTGTGGATGCGGTCTACGGCAAGTTGCAGCCGTTGCGGCGCAACGCGCGTCGTTTCACAGACCGGCAACTCGAGATTTTTGCCAACGCGTCGCAGACGATTGCCTGCGAATGCCCTCGCCACCTTGTGGACCTGATCCGGCAGCTGGATGCGTTCGAGCGCTTCAGTGATGGCTGTGCGGTGCGGTCCGCTCTCGATGAACAACTTCACCGGCATCTTGGAGACGTTGCCAATCGTGCCCGCCTGATGCTCGAGGACGCCATGGAATACGCCATTCGCGCCGAAACAATGCATCCGCCAGCGGGTTAGCTGCGTATCTACCGGTCAGGAGCCCGCCTGAACCGGCATGGCGGTGAATGCACCGCCGACTTTCGGAGGCAACTTCAATGAAGCTTACTTTGGATCCGCCCGGATTTGCCGGAGCGGTTGGTGGCGTGCCGCTTTCTGTCCGGATTCGCGAGCGGCTGATGAGCGCCGGTCACCGTTTTCATGCCAACGACAACATCGCCGATTACCTGCGCGACGGCGAGCTCGAGCGTCTGCAGGAAGAGGTGGAGGAGCGCATGCAGGCAGTGCTGCGCGCGCTCGTCATCGACGTTGAACAGGATCACAACAGCCGGGAAACCGCCCGCCGCGTGGCGAAGATGTTCGTCAGGGAGGTGTTCGGCGGGCGCTTTGTCAAGGCCCCCGAGGTGACGGCGTTCCCGAATGTCGGCCGGCTCAATGAGTTGATGGTGGTCGGCCCGCTGCGCGTGCGCAGCGCCTGCTCGCACCACCTGTGTCCGGTGATGGGGCGCGCCTGGGTCGGGGTAATGCCCAATCAGGAGTCGCAACTGATCGGCCTGTCGAAATATGCCCGCTTGATCGACTGGGTGATGAGCCGCCCGCAAATCCAGGAAGAGGCGATCAAGCAGATCGCCGACCTGCTGGAGGAGCGGATGGCACCGGACGGCCTGGCTGTCGTGCTGGAGGCAGAGCACTACTGCATGCACTGGCGCGGCACGAAAGACGACGAGTCCCGCATGGTCAGCAGCGCGATGCGCGGCGTGTTCCTGACGGATGCCAATTTGCGTCGGGAATTCCTGGCGCTGCTGCCTGGCCGCAACAACGAATGAGCGTATTCACACCCACAGAGGGCGCAACTTGAACATCCATCACTCTTCTCGGCAGCGCATCGCGGTGGTCGGCTCGGGTATCTCCGGGCTGGCTGCGGCGCATTTTCTTGCGAAGCGCCACGCCGTGACGTTGTTTGAGTCGGCACCTCGACTGGGAGGGCACACGAACACGGTCGACATCGAGGAGGGCGGCCAGGTGTTCGGTGTCGATACCGGCTTTCTCGTCTTCAATACGCGCACCTACCCGAACCTGATCGCCTTGTTCGATGAGTTGGACGTGGTGCATTGCGAGAGCGATATGTCATTCAGCGTGTCGGTCGGCGGCGGAGCGCTGGAGTGGGCCGGTACCAACCTGCGCACGGTCTTTGCACAGCCCGGCAACCTCGTGTCGGCATCGTTTCTTTCGATGCTGGGCGACATCCTGCGCTTCAACCGACGGGCGCACGCCAACCTGGAGGCGGCGCGCCGCGAGCGCCACAGTCTTGGCGAGCTGCTGGCTGCGGGCCGCTACGGTGAACCCTTCTGCGCCCACTATCTGCTGCCGATGGCCGCGGCGATCTGGTCCACGCCCAGCCGGGACATTCTCTCGTTCCCTGCGGAGACGTTCCTGCGCTTCTGCCTCAATCACGGCTTGCTGCAGATATTCAACCGGCCGCGGTGGCGCACCGTCAAAGGGGGGGCGCGCAGCTACGTCCGGGCGATCGCCGCCTGTCTGCCGGACATCCGCCTTGCCACGCCGGTGCAAGGCGTCCGCCGGGCTGCCACCCATGTGGATGTGCTGACCCCGTCAGGCAGCGAGCGCTACGACGCCGTCGTGTTCGCCACGCATGCGCCACAGACGCTGCGCATGCTGGACGATGCCTCCGAGGATGAGCGCGCTGTGCTGGGAGCGTTCCGCTACCAGCCGAATACGGCCTTCCTGCACCGCGATACCCGCCTGCTGCCGCGCCGGCGCAGCGTGTGGTCGGCATGGAACTACCTCGACGCTCCGCTGGCCGGCGCAGCGGACAGCGCGCCATGTGTGAGCTATCTGCTGAACCAGCTGCAACCGCTGCCTGTATCGACGCCGGTGGTGGTGACGCTCAACCCGACGATGCTGCCGGCGCCTGAGCTCGAATATCAGCGTTTCGAGTACGAGCACCCGGTGTTCGACCAGCCCGCCATCAACGCGCAGGCGCGCCTGCCAGCGCTGCAAGGGCAGCGCCGCACGTGGTTTGCCGGTGCGTGGACCGGCTACGGCTTTCATGAAGATGGCCTCAAGTCGGCTCTGCGTGTTGCTGGCGATTTCAATTGCGCGCCGACATGGGCCCAGGTGACGCCGTGAACGTCGATGCACAACTCCTCGTCGGCCAGGTCATGCACCGGCGCTTGCGGCCGGTGGTCAACCGCTTCGTCTACCCGGTGTTTGCGATACGCGTGAAGCTGTCAGCGCTGGGGCGGTTGAACGGAACGTGGTTCGGCGTGGACTGCTGGCGGCCGCTGTCGCTGCGCACGCGAGACTACGGCCCGCGCGACGGATCGGATCTGCTTGCCTGGATCCGTCGGACGCTGCATGACGCCGGCGTGAACGCAGACGGCGAGGTGTGGCTCCAGACCTTCCCACGCATTGCAGGCTGGATGTTCAACCCCGTGTCGTTCTGGTATTGCCACGACGCCGCGGGTGCGCTGCGTGCGGTGCTGGCCGAGGTCAACAACACCTTTGGCCAGCATCATCGCTACCTGCTCTGCGCGGCAGACGGCGGGGCCATCGGCCCACACACCGAGCTGACCTGTCGAAAGGTGCTGCATGTTTCGCCCTTTTGCCAGGTGGAAGGCGGCTACCGGTTTCGCTTTGCCAACACCGGGGCCACGGCACTCGTCCGCATCGACTACCACGACCGCGACGGCCTGCTGCTGCAGACCTCCATCGGCGGGCGCCTGCAGCCGTTCGATGCCGCCCACCTGCGCCGCGCGCTGCTGCGACAGCCGCTGCTCGCGCTGCAGGTGGTTGGCGGCATCCACTGGCAGGCGTTGCGCCTGTGGATCAAGGGTGTGCCGTTCTTCGGCCGCCGCGCGCACAACCCATCTTCTCTGGAGAATCGTCCATGACCGCCACCCGCCCCCTGGCCGGGATGCCCCCCAGTGTCCCCGCTGCCGGGCGTCTGTTCGTTGCGCTGGCAGAACGTCTGCGCTGCGGATTCCTGCGCCTTGTCACGCCTGATGGAGAAATCCAGATCGGCGACATGACGTCGCCGTTGCGTGCCGATCTGCGCATCTTCGACTGGCGGGCCTGCGCCCGCATCATGCGCAGCGGCGATGTCGGATTTGCCGAGGCCTACCGTGACCGGTGGGTCGATACGAGCAACCTGACCCTGCTGCTGCGCCTGGCCATCGCCAACGCGGCGACGCTGTAACAGGCGATCTTCGGGAATGCGCTGGCGCGCTCGCTTCTTCGTCTGCGGCATCTGCTGCGGCGTAACACGCGCAGGGGCAGCCGGCGGAATATCCATCTGCACTACGACCTCGGCAACGATTTCTACCAGCTGTGGCTGGACGAGGGGATGTCCTACTCCTCCGCGTGGTTCAACGGCAACCTGCAGCAAGGGCTGGTGGATGCGCAAGATGCCAAGTACCGGCGTGTCTGCGACAAGCTGATGCTCGGCCCCGGCATGGAAGTGCTCGAGATTGGCTGCGGCTGGGGCGGCCTGATGGAAATGGCGTGCGCGCGCGGCGCCCAGGTGCACGGCATCACGCTGTCTGAAGAGCAGCGTCGTTACGCGGCCGAACGCCTGGACAACGAGCCGCGCGCCCGCGTCGAACTGCGCGACTATCGCGACCTCGATGCCGCGTATGACGCCATCGTCTCGATTGAGATGTTCGAGGCAGTCGGCGAGTCTTACTGGTCGACGTACTTCCAGACGCTGGCGCGTTGCCTGCGCCACGGCGGCCGTGCGCTCATCCAGAGCATCACCATCGATGAGGCGCACTTCGAGCGCTACCGCTCCGGCACCGACTTCATCCAGCAGTTCATTTTCCCGGGCGGCATGCTGCCGAGCCGCGAGCGTTTCGCCGCGCTGGCGGAGCAGCATGGCCTGCGCGTGGTCGACCGCCTGGATTTTGCCCGCGATTACGCTGAAACACTGCGCCGTTGGAGCCAGCGCTTTGAAGCGCGGCTCGACGCGGTGCGCGCCCTTGGCTTTGACGAGCCCTTTATCCGGATCTGGCGCCTGTATCTCGCCTATTGCGAAGCGGGCTTCGATGAAGGCCGGATCGGCGTGTCGCAGTTCTTGCTGGAACGGGGGTAGCCATGTCTCCACTCGGTGTCGCCCTGGTCGCGCTGTTGCTGCTGGTTGCGGTGTTCAGCGCCGTATGGGCCTGGCAATTGCCAACGCAGAACGCCGGCATGATCGACCCCGTCTGGGCGTTCTCGCTGGGCGTGGTGGCCTTGCTGTATGCGTGGCTTGGCACAGGTTCGATCCACGCGCGTGTGCTGGTCGGACTCGGCGGCGCGCTGTGGGGCTGGCGCCTGGGCTGGCACCTGTGGCGACGCAATGCCGGCAAGCCGGAAGATGCGCGTTACCGCAAGCTTCGCGAGGAGTGGGGTGCTGCCGCACCGCGCAACATGTTCGGTTTTTTCCAGATGCAGGCCGTGGTGTCGATGCTGCTGTCGGTCGCGTTTGCCGTGCCGAGCTATCGGCCCGATGCGCCCGGGATCGGCTTCGTGGCGGCGGCCGTGGCGCTTTGGTTGATCTCCGTGGTCGGGGAGGCCGTGGCCGACCGGCAACTGCGCACCTTTGTCAGCGACCCGGCCAATCGCGGCAAGACCTGCCGGGCGGGACTGTGGCGTTATTCGCGGCATCCCAACTACTTCTTTGAGTGCGTGCACTGGCTCGCCTATGTGCCGCTGGCGGTGGGCGCGCCCTGGGCGTGGCTCACGCTGCTGCCGCCGCTGCTGATGGCGTGGCTGCTGGTGAAGGTGTCCGGCATTCCCATGCTGGAGGCCCACATGCGCGCCACGCGCGGCGACTATGCCGAATACGCGCGCACCACCAGCGTCCTGATCCCGTGGCCGCCCCGCCGCTGACTTATTCCTCGTGAGGAAATACGAATGACCACCTTGACCACGCCGTCGATCCCGACCCAGGCAGCGCCGCAACCCCGTGACGGATGGGCCATCCAATGCTGCGAGCGCGGCCTGCTGCCGGATGCCATGATCCGGGCCGGCATGCGCATGCTGATGCGCCAGCGCCTGCGCGACGAGGGGCTTGACGATGGTGAGCTGCGTTCCCGGCGTTTCAACGCGTTGCTCGACGAACTCAACGTCAGCCCCATCGCCATCGAGACCGACAAGGCGAATACGCAGCACTATGAATTGCCGCCCGCCTTTTTCGAGGCCCACCTGGGGCCGCGCCTGAAATATTCGTGCGCACTGTATCCGACGGGCAATGAAACGCTTGCGCAGGCTGAAGAGGCCATGTTTGCCTGCTATGCAGAACGGGCTGGCCTGCTCGATGGCCAGTGCATTCTCGACCTGGGCTGCGGGTGGGGATCGCTGTCGTTGTGGATGGCGGAGCACTATCCCAACGCAAGCATTGTCGCGCTGTCGAATTCGCATGGGCAGCGCAGCTGGATCGAGGCGCGCGCGGTCGAGCGTGGCCTGACCAACCTGACCGTGCACACGGGAAACATCGTCGACTTCGAGTTTGCAGACATGCCACGAGGCGGCCGCTTCGACCGCGTCGTCTCGATCGAGATGTTCGAGCACATGAAGAACTACGGCCTGCTGCTCGCCAAGATTGCGCGCTGGATGCGGCCGGATGCAGCGCTGTTCGTGCACATCTTCGCGCACCGCACGCTGGCGTATCACTTCCAGGTGCAGGACGGCACCGACTGGATGTCGAAGTACTTCTTCACCGGCGGCACCATGCCCTCGGAAAACCTGCTGCTGCATTTTCAGGATGATCTGCAGATTGCGCGGCAATGGTGGGTGAGCGGCACGCATTACGCACGGACGGCGGACCACTGGCTGGCCAATCTCGATGCCGCCCGGAGCCGGCTCATGCCGGTGTTCGAGCAGACCTATGGCAAGCGGGACGCGGCGGTATGGTTCCAGCGCTGGCGCATGTTCTATCTGGCCGTGTCGGAGCTATTCGGCTATGCGGGCGGCAACGAGTGGGGTGTCGCGCATTACCGGTTCGACAAGCGCTGAGTCAGCGCCGGGACGGCGTGTCAATGCCGTCGCTGCGCTGGGCCAGCCACACCAGGGACGGCATCCACACCGCCCAGCCGGCGGCGATGGCCGCCATCGCAGCCGGCACATTCGGAAAGTGCGCAGCGCCCAGTGCCACGCCGGCGCGGAAGGACAGCGGCCCGGCAATCGCCCCGAGCGCGGCTGCCAGCCAGAGGCGGCCGCGCAGCCAGCGGAAGAGGACATTCAATTGGATCGCGAACAACACCCAGAGCGCGAGCAGCCACGGCGGCACGATGCCAGGCCACAAGGTGCCATATGGATAGGTGATCAGCCCAGCGCGGACCAGCGTCGTTTCCCACGGTATCGCCGCCAGGACGATCCAGCCTGCCAGCCGCAACTCGCGCATCGGGAGCGGCGCCTGACTCAGGTGACCGGCCAGCAGCATAGCCACGAAAACCATGCCAATCCAGGGGGCGCCACGGGCAGCGCTCAGTACACAGACAAACCAGCCGATCTGCCCGACGGCCGCGTAGAGGAGGGTGCGATGGGAACGAAGCATAAGGATCACGGGGTGCGTGCAGGGTTACGCTGGATACACGGCATTGCCGTGGCGGCGCTGGTGCTGGGCGTTGCGGCGTGCTCGAGCCAGCCGCCCAACCCCAACCCGCGTGCCGCCGTGCCCTTGCAGACGGTGCAGGTCGATCTGCCGCGCTACATGGGCCGCTGGTATGTCATCGCCAACATTCCGTACTTTGGGGAGCGCGGCAATGTGGGCAGCTACGCCGAGTGGACGCTGCGCCCCGACGGGCGCATCGATGACGGCTACATCTACCGGCCGGGCAGCTTCGACGCGCCCTTCAAGCGCATGCAGTTCCTCGATTCCGTGGTACCGGGCAGTGGTGGAGGGGAGTGGCGCGTGCGGTTGTTCTGGCCCATCTACGTCTCGCAGCTCACGCTGTATGTCGACCCCGAGTATCACGTGACGCTGCTTGGCTATCCTGACAAGAGTCTGGGCTGGGTGTTTTCGCGCGACCCGAACATGAGTGATGCCGACTACAAGGCAGCGCTGGGCCGCTTCGAAGCCATGGGCTATGACATCAGCCGGTTCCGGCGGGTGCCTCAGTTCCCCAGCCAGCTTGGGCAGCCGGGCTTCCAATCGCCGGGGGACGCGGAATAGCGTCTCGCGCATCAACGTGCCTCGCCCAACAGACTGCGGCGCAACGACGGGGCGCGCGTGCCGCGCCCCAGCCAGATGTCGAAGAAGGCATGTGCGAAGGCTGGGTCGTCCACTTCGGTCATCAAATGCCCATTGGTATAGAAGCGCGCGCCGCGGCCAGGCAGATAGACGCCGCACAGCGTGTCGCCGGGCTTGACGTCGGTGAACGCGGGCGTCATCGCCTCTTGCCAGCGCGACAAGGTGGCATCGGACGGCGGAGGCGCCTGCATGCGCCGGATCTCATCAATGGCTGTCTCGATGAGTCGGGTGCCGGTGACGGCGCGGCGGTATGTGACTTCCAGCGCAAAGGGAGCGTCGTAGCCGACAGGGACTTTCGTGCTCCATAACTGCGCGTCGTAAAAGCAGAATCCGAAGATGCACAACTCGCCCTTGCCCGACAGCTCGGCTGGCGTCAGCGTGTCATGGCAAGCCGCAACGGCATGAACGCTCGCAGCGGCGCCGAGTATGGCGGCCACTGCGCGAAGGGTCTTGAGGCGCTTGGGCAACATAGGGCAATGGGTCGTGCTGTGAAGTGGGTTGGGATCAGGCCAGTACAGATACGCAGATGCCGGCGCGAAGGATGCGGGACACGGCGTCTGCCACCGCTGGGCCGTCATGCCCGGTATCCGGCATCAGGTGTCCGGGCACACGCGGAGGGCGGCCGCGGACGTCCTCGAATGTGCATGGCGTCAGTGGCGTTGAATCAGATGGGTCGCGTTTGTTCTGCACTGTACTCAGCGCCCATCGTTCGCAGGACATCTGTGGCGATTTTTTCTGACGCAAAGCCGGCTCAACCCGGTACACACCCGTTGCAGCGTTGTTGCGTGCTCCGACTGTGCATCCGCCAGCGATTTGCCCTCGTATATGGATTGCTTCCACGTTGCGAAGCGCCACGATTGAGGTCAACAATGAAAAAGTATCAACTGGCTGGGTTGTCTGGTGTTTTGCTTTCCCTCGCAATCATCTCTGGCGGTTATGCCTCCGTAGCGACCGCGGCCATGAGCGGCAGCGAAGCAACCGTCATGGTGGGCGGCGCTCCGATGTATCCGTCCAAGAACATCATCCAGAACGCCGTCAATTCGAAGGACCACACCACGCTCGTCGCCGCTGTGAAGGCGGGCGGCCTGGTCGACACGCTGTCCGGACCCGGCCCGTTCACCGTGTTCGCACCGACCAACGAAGCCTTCGCTGCGCTTCCGGCCGGTACGGTTGATGGCCTGCTGAAGCCCGAGAGCAAGCCGACGCTGGTCAAGGTGTTGACCTACCACGTGGTGCCCGGCCGGCTCACCGCTCAGGACCTCATGAAGGCCGTGTCGGACGGCGGCGGCAAAGCCACCCTCAAGACCGTCGAGGGTGACGCGCTGACCGTCATGCAGAAGGGCGATCACCTGACCGTCACCGACGACAAGGGTGGCGTCGCCACCGTGACGATCGGCAACGTGTATCAGTCCAACGGCGTGATCCACGTCGTGGACAAGGTGCTGATGCCGTAATCAGTCGGGTCCAGCGCGAGGGCGGGCGCCCTCGCGCATGCTCAAACGGTGATCAGAGGACAGGCATGCCATCCAGACTTCGCCACGCCCCGGACGTTCGTTGCGCGAACGATGCCATTGGTATACCTTTGCCGCATCCCGTTGCGGGCAACCGAGGCACGCGAAATCATATGCACGTTGTCGGAGCATCTTTGCTCGAGTCCGAGGACTCAATCTCAGCGCGGCAGGAGGGGGGTCGGGAACGGTTGCTTGAGCTGCTCAAGCAGACCGCGGAAGGCAGCCGTAGCGCCTTCGCCGATCTTTACGCCCTCACGTCGCCAAAACTCTATTCGCTCGCGTACGGCATTCTTCGCAGCTCAGGTGAAGCGGAAGATGTGCTCCAGGAAATCTATGTCGCCATTTGGCAACGCGCCGATCAATTCGATCCTGCCCGGGGAACGGCCATGACATGGCTGATTTCGCTCGCGCGGAACAAGTCGATCGATCGCCTGCGTCAGTCGCGCGAGACAACGGGGGATGAAACCGACTGGACGCACATCGTCGACGAGCAAGCAACGCCACAGGAGGCGGCGGACATGAGTCAGGAGCGTCGGCGTCTCAATGGCTGCATTCAGAAGCTTGAAGCGCGGCAGCGGGGTGTCATTGTCGAAGCGTTTTACACGGGCGCGAGCTACGCAGAACTTGCAACGCGCCTGAGTGTGCCGATCGGAACGATGAAGAGCTGGGTGCGGCGCAGCCTGCTGCAGCTCAAGGCATGCATGGAGCATCAGCCATGACGCCCGATCGCGATTTGGAATGCGCCGAGTATGTACTCGGACTCCTCGACAGTCAGGAGCGCCGGGCGCTCGAGCGCGCATTGGACGAAGACGTCGCCCTGAAGCACGCCGTCAGCGCCTGGGAGGCGCGCCTCTCTCCGATGGGTGAGGCCGTGACCAGCATGCAGCCGCCCGCGCGGGTGTGGAAGCGGATTCAGGCCGACCTTGGCCACGTTGAGCGCACGGTTGCCGCGGCGCCTGCGGGTGAGTCGCAGGTGAGGCGGATCTGGAACAGCATTCGATTGTGGCGCGCCGTGGCGCTCGCAACTTCCTTTGCGACGATCGCGGTTGTTGCGGTGAACCTGTCCGTGTTGTCACCTGTCGGAAAGCCGACTGGCGCCAAGCCGGCCTATATTGCCGCGGCCATCACCGGCGACAATGGCTTGCCGCGTTGGACGATGACGATCGACACGGCAAGGCGTGAAATCGTCGTGGTGCCGGCTGTTGCGTTGCAGGTTTCCGACAGCGCCTCGACCGAACTCTGGTTGATTCCCGAGAACAGCAAGCCGATCTCGTTGGGTGTGTTCTCAGCGGATCGGTCCACATCGATTGCGCTGTCGAAGGAAAATGCAGCCAAGCTCAACGTCCGCGCTGTGCTGGCCGTTTCGGTGGAGCCGAAGGGCGGTTCTCCAACGGGCCAGCCGACGGGGCCTGTCGTCGGCAAGGGTGCGATGCAAGAGACGTGATAGTGGTTGCCCCACGTAGCGCAAGGGGATGACGGTGGAAAGTCTGGGTAAGTGCGGCGGATAGCATTAAGCCGGCCTCATCCAGACAAGTGTTTCAGTGAAAGCCGGCGATTTCGCCGGCTTTTGCTTATCCAGCGGGCAAAAAAAATACCTTCGACCAAGAGGCCGAAGGTATGACGCAAAGACCGTTCGCTTCCAGCTGCAATCAAATGCGCGACGACATGTACTGCTCTCGCACTGCCAGTCCGGCGTAAGGCAGGTTGCTCGCGGTGACGATCGCCAGGTAGTCCGAGAATCGATACTGCAAACGTGCCGTCTGCAATGGCGATTGGCTCAGTACCTGCGGCGACGCATCGCCCATTGTCGCAGTCGGCGTACCGAGCGCGTCGCGCAACGCGTGCGTCGCGCCGTTCCAGGCAGTGGTTGTGTCATTCGCGTTCATGCCCCGCCGGTAGATGTCGACGCCGACGAGATGGCCGCTCGGACCGAAGCTGAGCCACAACTCGCTGACGGGCGGGCCGGCAAGGCCCAGCTTGCGGGCATCGACGCCACGGCAGCGAAGATAGTTGTAGCCGTGCGTGACAGCGTCACAGGCTACGCCGTTTTCATGTGCCCAGCGAACAGCCTCGGCGGCGGTCGTGCCGTCCAGCACGAACCCGCCCGGGAGCGGGCGGGCCGGCGCCGGCTGGCTGGCGCGCAACTGCGCCAGTCCGCTCGCACGCAGCGCGCTGACTTGCGCTGCCGTGGTGCTGTCGACGGGGCAGGGCACGCCCAGCATGGCAAGCAACGGGCGTGCCGCCTTCAGGTGCATTGC
>JAGWNU010000330.1 GCA_028871175.1 Burkholderiaceae bacterium
GCGCGTGAACGACATTGCGACCATTGGCATCATTTCCTTCATCCTGGCGTCGGTGGCGACGCTGTATCCGAGCTGGCACGCCTCGCGCGTGAACCCGGCGGAGGCGCTGCGCTATGAGTGAGGCCGTCATGACTTCCACGGAAACGCCCGTGGCGGCGCCGACGGGTACGGTGCTGCAGGCGGAGGGGCTGTCCAAGTCGTTCACGCAGGGCGGGTTGAATGTCGACGTGCTCAAGGGCGTGGACATCCGCATCGGTGTCGGCGAGAAAGTGGCCATCGTGGGCGCATCGGGCTCGGGCAAAAGCACGCTGCTGCACGTGCTGGGCGGGCTGGACGTGCCGACCTCCGGCCGCGTCTCCCTGCTCGGCAAGCCGTTCACCGCCATGAAAGAGCGCGAACGCAATACCCTGCGAAACCGGGCGCTGGGCTTCGTGTACCAGTTCCATCATCTGCTGCCGGAATTCACCGCGCTGGATAACGTGGCAATGCCGCTGCGCATCCGGGGCGTGGAAGAAGCGCAGGCGCGCCACACCGCCCAGGCGATGCTCGAGCGTGTTGGGCTGGGCCCGCGAACCGCGCATCGTCCTGGCGAGCTCTCCGGCGGCGAGCGTCAGCGCGTGGCCATTGCGCGTGCGCTGGTGGGTTCGCCCGCCTGCGTTCTCGCTGATGAGCCCACCGGCAACCTCGACGACCACACGGCTGGCGAGGTGTTCAACCTCATGCTGGAGCTGACGCGGACGCTCGGCACCAGCTTCGTCATCGTCACGCACGACATCGAACTGGCTGGCCGCTGCGATCGCATTTTGCGGCTGCGGGACGGTCATCTGCACCAGGAGCGATGATTGGCGGTGCGCAAAGTCCATCCAGTATCAGAACTGTCGGATTCCAGGATCCCGGCCATTCAGATACGTTGCCGCTTTGCCCAACACTGAGCCTGCCATGTGGATCGACACCCATTGCCATCTCGATGCCCGCGAGTTTGACGCTGACCGCGATACCGTGGTCGAGCAGGCGCGGGCCGCGGGCGTCAGCCACATCGTGGTACCCGCCGTGGCGCGCTGGAACTTTGATACGGTGCGCGCCCTGGCGCACCTGCATGATGGCTGCAGCTACGCGCTCGGCATTCATCCACTGTGTGCCGCCGAGGCCAGCGATGAGGATCTGGCCGAGTTGCGCCGCCAAGTCGCCGCGTCCATGGATGACCCGCGTTTCGTGGCCGTGGGCGAGATCGGACTCGATTTCTTCATTCCGGATCCCAACGTCGAGCGACAGAACGCTGTGTATCAGGCGCAGTTGCGCATCGCGCGCGAGTTCGATCTGCCCGTGCTGATGCACGTGCGAAAGTCGCAGGACCAGGTGCGTAGCGCGGCGGCCAGGGCAGGTGTGCGGGGCATCGCGCATGCGTTCAATGGCAGCCCCGATCAGGCGCGCCGCTACGTGGATGCCGGTTTCAAGCTCGGGTTTGGCGGCGTGTTCACGTTCTCGCGCGCGAACCGTGTTCGCCGGCTGGCTGCCGAGCTGCCCATGGAGGCCATCGTATTGGAAACTGATGCGCCGGACCTCGCGCCCGCCTGGCTATCCGACGATCAGTTCGGCGCGCAGGTCGGTACGCGCAATGCGCCGGCGGAGGTCGCAGGTATCGCGGCTGCCCTGGCGCAACTGCGCGGCATCACCATCGACGCGCTGGCCGACCAGGTGCGCCGCAATAGCATCGAGGCTATTCCCCGCCTGGCTTCTCTGCTGCAAGCCTGACGCCCGCACAGTGCGTTCGGTTCTCATCGGCTTTGTGGCTGGCTGCATGGTGCTGCAGATGCAGGCAGCGCTTGCACCGTTGTGGCTGCCCGTTACCCTGCTCGCGTTTGGCTTAGGGCTCGCCTTCCTGGCGCGATGCCGGGCGCGCCTGTTTCCTGTCTTGCTTGCTGCGAGTGCCGTGGCTGCGGGTTTTGCCTGGAGCGACTGGCGCGCGGAGCAACGCCTGTCCGTCGCGCTCGGCGCGGCGTGGGAAGGCAAGGACATCATCGCCACTGGCGTCGTGGTCGACTTGCCGCAAGTTGCCGAAAGCGCCACACGCTTTCTTTTCGAGATCGAATCGAGCACCGCCGGCGACGCAGTACCGCCGCTTGTGCGCCTGTCCTGGTATGGGGCGCGAAACGGCCGCGGTACCGACGAGGACGACACTGCACCCGACCGCCGTGCCGGCATTCCCGATCTGCAGCCCGGTCAGCGCTGGCAACTGACAGTCCGGCTCAACCGGCCGCACAGTCTGATCAACCCCGAGGGGTTCGACGGCGAATACGCGATGCTCGCGGACAACATTCGCGCGACCGGCTATGTGCGTACCGCTAAGCGGGTAAAGAATGCGCAGCTCGATGAGGCTGGTTCGGGGTTCTGGCTGGGTGTCGAACGCTGGCGCGCCGCGGTTCGCCGCCGCATCCTCGCTGCATTGCCGGATGCGCGCCATGCAAACGTCATCGTTGCGCTTGTTGTGGGAGACCAAAGCGGTATCGCCACTGAAGACTGGGAGCTGTTCCGGCGGACCGGAATCAGCCACCTCGTCAGCATCTCTGGCCTGCATATCACGATGATCGCAAGCCTCTTTGCGGCGCTCTGGATGACGCTCTGGCGCC
>JAGWNU010000092.1 GCA_028871175.1 Burkholderiaceae bacterium
ACGCGTCTATTCCGTCGCGGTCGCCAACCTGCCGGGCGGTCGTGGCGATGGCGTGCCGCTGACCACGCTGATCGAACTGGCGCCGGGCACGCATATCGCCCACACCTTCGCTGGCCATGCCGAGCAGAACCTCGTCATCTCCACGCAAGGCGGCAACGGCTTCCTGGCCAAGGTGGGCGACATGGTCGGCCGCCAGAAAGCGGGCAAGGCATTCCTGACACTGGATGAGGGTGACCAGCCCAACAAGCCCGCGCCTGCGCCGGAAGATGCGTACGGGGTGGCTTGCCTGTCGGCCAACGGGCGCCTGCTGCTGTTCCCCATCACCGAACTGAAGACGCTCGCCAGCGGCGGCCGCGGCGTGATTCTGATGGAACTCGAGAAAAACGAGACGCTCGCCCAGGCGCTGGCTTTCGGCGCGGCGGGCTTCGTGCTGTCGGGCACTGGACCGCGGGGCGGCAAGGCTGTCGAGCAGACCATGACGACACGTGCCCAGGAACCTTTCGCCGGCAAGCGGGCCCGCAAGGGCAAGGTGCTGGAGCCCAAGCTGCGCGACCCGAGGCTCTCGCTGCCGAAACCCGCGCCAGCAGCCGGCTGATCCGATGAGCGATCTGCACACGCCGCCTGAAGCGCCTTCGCCGACAGACGCAAACGTTCCCTCGTGCCGCACGCTCTTCACCGAGTTTGCGCGCATGGGGCTGTCGGGGTTTGGTGGCGTGCTGCCGTTCGCGCGTGCCGGCATCGTGGACCGTAACCGCTGGCTGTCCAACACCGAGTTCGCCGAGCTGCTGAGTCTCGGGCAGGTGTTGCCTGGTCCGAATGTCGTCAACCTGTCGGTGATGCTCGGCTATCGGTATCACGGCGTACGTGGCGCCGCGGCAGCAATGGGCGGCCTTGTGCTCACGCCTGCCGTGCTGCTGCTGCTGATCGTCATGCTGTACGACCACTTCAGCGCGCTGCCGCTCGTGCAGAACCTGCTCAAGGGCATGGCAGCGGTGGCGGCGGGGCTGGTGCTCTCGACGGCCGTCAAGCTGGCACAGGGACAGTCGCGCACGTGGCGTGCGGTCGGTGTCGGCCTGGCGGTCTTCCTCACCATCGGCGTGCTGCAGTGGCCGCTGCTTCCCGTCATGCTGGTGCTGATTCCGCTTGCGCTCGTGCTGGAATGGAGGGCGATGCGATGAGTCATCTCACCGCGGTCTTCGACCTCTTCTGGCACTTCCTGGTGCTGTCGTTTCTCGCCATTGGCGGGGCCAGTTCGACGCTGCCCGACATGCATCGCTTCCTGGTCGACACGCGGCATTACATGACCAGCGAGCAGTTGAGCGCGATGTATGCCATCTCGCAGGCAGCGCCCGGGCCCAACGTGCTCTTCGTCGAATTGTTCGGCTGGCAGGCCGCAGGGCTGGGCGGAGCGATCGCTTCCCTGGTGGGCATTTGCGGACCGTCCTGCGTGATTGCGGCCGTGATCGCGCGCGTCATGGATCGCAAGCCCGACGCGCGCTGGATCGCGCTGGTCCGCCGTGGCCTCGCACCTCTGACGATCGGCCTGCTGTTCTCCACCGGCTGGGTTCTTGCGCACGGCGCCGACAATAGCTTCGGCACCATCGCGCTGACCGTGGCCACCGTCCTGGCCTGTACCTTCACGCGGGTGCATCCGCTGGTGCTGGTGAGCCTGGGGGCGCTGGCCGGCGGCCTGGGCTTGGTATAGACGCGTTGGACGGGCGATCTACCTGATCACCCGTCTGGAGCGCCTGCGGGCGCGTCAAGGCTGCCCGGCCGTGCAAGCGCCGCGGCGTGTGTTGCGTTGGCGCAGCGGTCACCAGGATCGCGTCCAGTGCACCCGTCTACGCGCGCTGGTAAGGCGTCGATCTCCTCGTGGTGACCCGCGTTGCGAGGATTGAAACCCGACGGCTGGCGCTCGACTCACGACGGGTCGCGCGTTGTCGGTAGCCAACGGGGCGCCGCGTGTCCATCCATGAAAAAAGCCGCTCGGTCGAGCGGCTTTTTTGTACAACGGTGCAGCAGCGAGTGCTTAATGCACGACCATGCGCGTGAACGGCTCCACGTAGGCCTGCAGGGTGATCATCAAGCCCACCAGGAACGCCAGCGCGATCGAGTGGAAGAACACGTAGCGCAGGATGTCGCCCTCGTGGCCGTACCACTTGGTCGCGGTGGAGGCCACCACGATGGACTGCGCATCGATCATCTTGCCCATCACGCCACCAGCGCTGTTGGCCGCCGACATGAGGATTGGCGAGAGGCCAAGCTGTTCCGCCGTGGTCTTTTGCAGGCCGCCGAACAGCACGTTCGAAGCCGTGTCGGAACCTGTGAGCGCCACGCCCAGCCAGCCCAGCATCGTGCCGAACAGCGGGTAGAGCACGCCCGTGTGGGCGAATGCCAGACCCAGGGTTGCGTCCAGGCCCGAGTAGCGGGTCAGGTAGCCGATACCGAACATCGCGCAGATCGTCAGCAGCGAATAACGCGTGACCTTGATGGTGTTCCAGTACTCCTTGACCATGCGCGGCAACGAGTAGCCCATCAGCAGCCCGCCCACAATGGCCGATACCAGGATGCCCGTGCCAGCCATCGACAGGACGTTGAAGCTGAACACAGCGCCTTCGGCGATGACCTTGGGCACCACCGGCGGGCCCTTGAGGACCATCTTGTCTAGGCCCGGAACGGCAAACTTGTACGCCCACAGGCCGTCGGCGAACGACTTGAACTGCGGCACACCCCAGATGAACACGAAGATCGTCAGGATGACCCACGGCAGCCAGGCTTGCACGCGCGTGATCTTGCCGTTGGTCGTCATGGTCGCTTCGCGCGCGTCGGCGGCGGCTTCGGGATCGACGCGGGAGTTGTCCTCGCGGTTGCGCAGGGCCGTCGACGTCCAGATGGTCTTGGGCTTCCAGACCTTCAGGAACAGCGTGAGCGAGCCCATCGAGACGAGCGCGGCAATCACGTCCACCAGCCACGGGCCATGGAAGTTCGAGACCAGGAACTGCGGAACCGCAAACGACACGCCTGCCACCAGGATCGCCGGCCAGATCTGGATCATGCCGCGGAAGCCCGCGAACGCCCAGATCAGCCAGAACGGCACCAGGACCGAGAAGAACGGCAGCTGGCGGCCGACCATCGCCGACAGATGCAGCAGGTCCAGGCCCGTGACCGATGCCAAACCGATGAGCGGTGCGCCCAGCGCGCCATAGGCCACCGGAGCGGTGTTGGCGATCAGCGCCAGGCCCGAGGCGGCCAGCGGCGAGAAGCCCAGACCGATCAGGATGGCACCCGTCACCGCCACGGGCGTACCGAAGCCGGCGGCGCCTTCGAAGAAGGCACCGAAGCTGAACGCCACCAGCAGCAGTTGCAGGCGGCGGTCTTCGGTAATGCCCGAGATCGAGCTCTGCAAGACCTTGAACGAGCCGTTCAAGGTGGTGAGCCGGTGCAGGAAGATGATGTTGAGAACGATCCAGCCGATCGGGAAGAGGCCGGAGACGATACCCAGGCCAGCGGCCTTGCCAGCCATGGCGGCGGGCATGCCGAACACGAACGAGGCGATCCCCACCCCGACAATCAGCGCCAGTCCGGCAGCCAGGTGGGCCTGCATATGGAAAAAGGCCAGCGAGCACAGCAGTACCGCTACGGGTATCCCCGCCGCGATGGTCGACCACACGGCACTGCCGAGTGGGTCATAGACTTGATTCCACATCTTGATCTCCTCCTGTTTCTGAGCGTTTCAGTTCTTCTCGATACTGAACGTCTTCTGTAGCCCCGTGCGCGGAGCAAGCGCAGATTGTAGGAACAAGCGTGCCGGGGGTTCGGCAATATTCTGTCACTTTCGACCTGAAAAGTATTCATCGGCGTGCGCGCGCCGCTTGACGCGGCGCAGGCAATTGCACCGGGTAAATCCGGGTTGTGGAATCATTGCGCCTGAAATCACCCTCGCGTCATTCGGAAATCACCTCCACTCCATGGCTTGCCAGACGGCCGTCTTTCTTCGCCGCCACGGGTCTCGACTGGCCGCTGCCGTGCTGGTCTGGTTCGCGGCACTGGTGATCTTTCCCTCTGCTGCGTACGCGCGCAGCGCCGCGGCCGCCAACCCGGCGGGCGCCGAATCGACGCGGCCGCGCATCGGCCTCGTGCTGTCGGGAGGCGGAGCACGCGGGTACGCGCATATCGGCGTGCTCAAGATGCTGGAGCGACTGCGCATTCCTGTCGACGTGATCACCGGCACCAGCATCGGGGCAGTGGTCGGCGGGTTGTACGCCAGCGGTCTGCGTGCGGATGCCCTGGAGCAACAGCTCTCGCAGGTGGACCTGAGCGATATCGCTTTCGATCGCAACGAGCGCGCCAAACTCCCTCAATCGCTGCGGGAGGATGATTTCCAGTACCCGATCGGCCTGTCGGCCCGATATGGCGACGGCAAGCTCAAGCTGCCCGCAGGGCTGGTGTAGGGCAATCGGTTGCTGGCGCTGCTCAAGAACTGGACCGCACGGTGGCCCGACAACATCGACTTTGCGCGGTTGCCGATCCCGTTCAAGGCCATGGCGACCGACCTGGCCACGGGCGACCCGGTGATCCTCGACCACGGTTCGCTGCCGCTGGCGATAAGCGCGAGGTGTGGAACGTCTATCTGCAGCTCGGCCGCGTGTTCTTACCGCCGTGCTCGCGTTGTCTTTCCTGCTGGTGTTCCTGATGGCGGTACGGCGCGTGTTCAAGGGAGCGCGCAGCTGCACCGGCTGGATGCGGCGCACGAGCGCGTGGCGGCAGGGCCTGCTGCCGGATCAACATCCATCGGCACCCGGTCCATGCGTTTCGCGGCCGCCGGATCGAACCCGAAGAAGCCGAGCACTTCGGTGGCGACCTGCTCGCGGTCATTGTCCACGCAGATCATGTGATAGCTGTTCTCCAGGACGACGGTGCGCGCGAGTGGCAGTGTGGCCTGCGGCGTTTCTGCCGAGCGCAGGCTGGTGAGTTCGTCTTCGCGCGCGTGGAGGATGAGCGTCTGGCAACGTGTTTGCGGTGCGGCGCATCGCGCCCAGGCTCGCAGCCGGTCGACCTGCCGGATGCAGGCTAGCGGCACCCACGGATAGTGAAAGCTGTCGCCGCGCGCAAGCTTGGCCTGGATGATCCGCCGCAGCAGCGGGTTCTTGATGCCGAACGGCTTGGCCTCTTCCACGCGCATGCGCGCTGCCATGCCGGGAATGCAATACACCGCATGGCGCAGGTCGCGATACCACGGCGTCGACCAGCCATCGCTCCAGCGCCGCCAGTGCGAGCTGTGCCACGGCAAATGCCGCACCGAGCCCGGGCCACTCGCGGTACGGCCGCAGCATGAACGCAGCCATGGTCACGCCTGCCGGCAGCCAGAGATAGCCTGTCATGTCGCATCGGCCCATTGAGCCGATGCGACACCACGGCGGCCACCAGATAGAGCGCGCCCCAGAGGATCGTGGCGACGGTGGTGGAAGGTCGGTTCAGCGGCACCCGGGGTTTCCCTCGGTGGAAACAAAAAACCGCGCCGGCTTGGGTGCCGTGCGCGGTTGGTGTTGCGATCGCAACCGGTTTGGCGGGCGCTTACACGACCGGCAGGGCCAGCACTTCCTGCGCTGCGCGTCGATCGCGCAACGCCGCCATCCAGCGCTCAAGATGGGGCCGGGCAGTGCGGTCCAGCGGCAGGCCGAGCCAGCGATGGGCGGCGCAGCCGCAGGCAATGTCGGCCATGGTAAAGCGCTGGCCTGCCACATAGGGCTGCTTGGCGAGCACGGCGTCAAGGATGGCGCTCATGCGCTCGGCCGCCTGGCGCGAGCGTTCAATGCGTGCGGCGTCGCGCTGGTCTTCTGGCGTGCGCACGAGCTGCATGAACGCATCCACCATCGACGGGCTGTATGACGTGGTCTGCCAATCCATCCAGCGGTCGGCATCGGCGCGCTCGTGCAGTTCGAGCGGGTAGAGGGTGCCCGGGCCATAGCGCGCCGACAGGTAGCGCACGATGGCGTTGGATTCCCACAGCACGAAGCGCGTATCGCCGGAATCGTTCAGGCCGTCCTCGATGACGGGGATCATGCCGTTCGGGTTCATCGCCAGGAACTCCGGTGTGTCGACGCCCCCGAAGGCGCCGCCGACGTCGATGCGCTCATGGTCCAGCGACAGCTCGCGCGCGCACCAGACCACTTTCTGTACATTGACCGAAGAGAGTCTTCCCCAGATCCGCAGCATCGACGACAGCTCCTTTCTTGAATGGCTAGATTAACGGTGATGGAATTCAGGCGGCCTTGGGCGTGAGCACGGCGATTTCCGAGCGGATCAACTCGCCCAGCACGGCAATGCCTTGCTCGATGCGCTCCGGTGGCACCGTCACAAAGGCCAGGCGCAGCGTATTGCGACGCGGCGCATTGGCATAGAACGGCGCGCCCGGCACGAACGCCACATTGCGCGCGACGGCCTTTTCCAGCAGCGCCATCGTGTCGATGCCTTCCGGCACTTCCACCCAGATGAACATGCCGCCTTCCGGGCGGTTCCAGTGCACGCCGGCCGGCATGTGGCGCGTGAGCGAATCGAGCATCGCTTCGCACTGCTTGCCGTAGAGGGTTCGGATGCTCGGGATGTGCGTGTCGAGCAGCCCGGTCTTCAGCACCTCGTACGCCACGCGCTGCGTGAAGCTGGGCGTGTGCAGATCCGACGCCTGCTTGGCTTGCACGAGTTTGAAGTGGATGTGTTCGGGCGCAATGATGTAGCCCAGGCGCATGCCCGGTGCCAGGATCTTCGAGAACGAGCCCATGTAGATCACGCCGTCCGGATTGAGCGAGCGCAGCGACGGCAGGGCGTCGCCGGTGTAGCTGAGTTCGCCGTACGGGTCGTCTTCGACGAGCAGCACGCCGAGTTCCTTCGCGCGGGCCACCAGGGCCTGGCGGCGGTCCAGCGGCAGGCGGCGGCCGGTCGGGTTCTGGAAGTTCGGAATCGTGTAGAAGAAGCGTGCGCCGGCAGCCAGTTCCGGCGTGAGCGCGTCGGGCATCAGGCCCTTGTCGTCGGTGGCGATGGACGTATAGGCCGGCTCGAACAGCGAGAACGCCTGCAGCGCGCCCAGGTACGTCGGCGTTTCGACCAGCACCTTGCTTTGCGGGTCGATGAAGATCTTGCCAAGCAGGTCCAGCCCCTGCTGCGAGCCCGTGGTGATCAGCACGCGCGAGGCGGTGGTGCCATGACGCTGGGCAATCCACTCGCGCAGCACCGACAGGCCTTCGGTTGGCGTGTACTGCAGCGAGGCCTGCGGGTTGTCGGCAAACATGCGGGCGCACGCCGCCTGAATCGCTTCGACCGGGAAGGTGACCGGCGCGGGCAGGCCGCCGGCAAACGAAATGACCTCAGGACGTTCGGTGATCTTGAGGATTTCCCGGATCGCCGAGCTGGTCAGTTTCTGAGCGCGGCTGGAGAAGGTGCAGGCAGTGTGGTCCATGGTGTGGTCCTTGTGTTGCGGCGCACACCTCGTGAGCGGGCGCCGTGGGTGGGCAAAGCGATGAGGATAGCAGGCAACGCCCCCGATTTGCAGGGTCCGAGCGGCGGCAAATGCGACGCTTACGCGACTTCAGCGATCAGCTCGATTTCGACGCAGGCGCCCATCGGGATCTGCGCGACGCCGAAGGCGCTACGGGCGTGCTTGCCGGCGTCACCGAACACTTCTGCCAACAGTTCCGAGGCGCCGTTGGTCACCAGGTGCTGCTCGGTAAAGTCCTGCGTCGAGTTGACAAGGCTCATGACCTTGACGATGCGCCTGACACGGTTCAGATCGCCACCCAGATGGGTAGACAGCGTCGCCAGCAGATCGATGGCGATCGCGCGGGCGGCGGCCTTGCCTTCTTCGGTGGTCATGTTGGCGCCCAGCTTGCCGACCCACGGCTTGCCGTCTTTCTTGGCAATGTGGCCGGAGAGGAACACCTGGTTGCCGGTCTGCGCGGCCATGACGTAAGCGGCGGCGGGGGCGCCGGCCGCAGGCAGTTCGATGCCCATTTGCTTGAGCTTGGCCTGGACGTCGTGCGAGGCGGTCATGAAGACTCCTTGATGAGGTACGGTGAACAAAACGGAACAGACGCTGCTATCGGCGTACCGATGTCCGCCGGCCGATGCCGACTACGGCAATCACAGCCAGCGCAAACAGCACGGTCGGCGCGTCGAGCGATTCGCCCAGCAGCAGCCAGCCGCCGATCAGCGTCATGAAAGGCTGCAGCAATTGTATCTGGCCGACCCGCGCCACACCGCCCGCCGCCAGCCCCGAATACCAGAACAGGAAGCCGATGAACATGGAGAAGGCCGACACGTAGGCCAGCCCGAACCACGCGCGGGACGACGCCTGCGCCAGCGCCTCCGCCTGATGTGTCGACGGCAGCCATGCCAGCGCCCCGACCAGCGGCAGCAGCACGGGCAGGGAGACGACCAGCGCCCAGGCAATCGTCTGCGTGCCGCCCAGATCGCGCGCGAGCCTGCCGCCGGTCGCATAGCCGAGGGCGCCGGTCACCATGGCGGCGAACAGCAGCCAATCGGCACGGTGCAGCGTCCCCGCTCCTTGCAGCAACGCAAATGAGACGACGAGCACACTGCCCGCCACTGCGCACAGCCAGAACCCCATGGACGGCCGCTCGCGCCCGAACCACGCGGCAAAGATGGCCGTCGCGAGCGGCAGCAGGCCGGTGATGATGGCGCCGTGGGCGGCCGGCACATCGCGCATCGCCAGCGATGAAAACAGCGGAAAGCCCACCACTACACCCATCGCCGTCACTGCCAGTTGCCACCATTGATTGCCGCGCGGGCGCTTGCCGGCCGAGAACGCGCCCGTGACCGCGAGCAGCACCAGTGCCAGCACGCTTGCCAGCACCGCGCGCGCCAGCGCCACGAAGGTGGCATCCAGTTCGGCCACGGCCATGCGCGTGAACGGCAGCGTCTGGCTGAAGATGGCCACGCCGATGAAGCCGAGCAGCAGGCCGCGGCGTTCAGCGTGGTCGGGCGTGTGGCCCAGGGGCAGTGCGGCGGATTTGGTCATGGTCAACGGGTCAATCGGCAAACGCCACGGCCACGCGGCGGTTCTGGCGGCTCTTCTTTTCGATCTTGGTGACGACCATGCGGCCGATCTCGCCGGTGGCGCGTACGTGGGTGCCGCCGCACGGCTGGCGGTCGATGCCTTCGATATGGATGATGCGGATGGCCGATGCACCCGCCGGCGGTGCGGCGCCGATGGTGCGTACCAGCTCGGGCTGCGCGGCCAGCTCTTCAGGCGTGATGAGGTCGACGCGCACGGGCGTGTTGCGGCCGATGAGTTCGTTCAGTTGCGTGGTCAGCGTGTCACGTTCGAGCGTCGATTCCGGCAGGTCGAAATCGATGCGGCCCGAGTCGGGCGAGATGCCGCAGCCCGTGACGGGCACCGGGATCAGCGAGCCCAGCAGGTGCAGGCACGTATGCAGGCGCATCAGGCGGTGTCGGCGCTCCCAGTGGATGGCGGCGCTGACCGGTGTGCCGGGCGCGAGCAGCGTCAGGTCGGCGTGGTCGGCAGGCACATGGAAGACGGTCTGACGATCGGGGCCGTAGACGGTGTCGGCAATCGCAATCGTCTGGCCATCGTGCACGCCCCGCAGGACGAGCGTGCCGGTGTCGCCGGCCTGGCCGCCGCTGCGGGCGTAGAAGACGGTCTGGTCCAGCTCGATGCCTTCCGGATGCACCGCGACGACGGTGGCGTCGCAGGCGGTGCGGTAGGCATCTTCGTCAAAGCATTTGCGCGTCGGCATGGCGGGGCTCCGGGGCAGTGGACAGGGCTGGGGGCGGAAATCCGACCTTGATCCTACCGAAGTGTGTCTGTACAGTACCTGTACACTTCAACGTGGCGCTTTCTGTACAGTTTTCCGGCCGCTTTTCACCCGCTTGGTCATGAGTCCTTCGTCCCACATCGTCAGTCTCGACGCCCGGCGCGCTGCCGCCCGGCCAGTTGCGGAGCAATTGCCCGACCCGATTCCGTCGGCGCAGATGACGCTGGTCGACCAGCTGACGGAGTGGGCGCGCATGCGTATTGACGAGCGCGTCTTCCGGGCCGGCATGCGCATGCCGTCGATCCGGCAACTGGCGCAGGAAAAGAGCATCTCGCGGTTCACGGTGGTCGAGGCGTATGAGCGGCTGGTGGCGCAGGGCTATCTGGAATCGCGCCGTGGCTCGGGCTTCTACGTGAAGGAGCGGCATGCCCCGCTGCCCGAGGAACCGCCCGCGCCGCCGGCGACGGCCCGCAAGATCGACGTGGCCTGGCTGCTGCGCAACATGTTCCACTCCGCCGAGCCACGCAAGGCGCCGGGCATCGGCTTTCTGCCCAACGGCTGGCTGGACGGTGAACTGATCACGAACGCGCTGCGCACGCTGGGCCGCCAGAATGCCAACCAGTTCCTGGCCTGGGGTTCACCGCAGGGCTTTCTGCCGCTGCGACAGCAGTTGCAGACGCGGCTGGCGGAGCTGGAAATCGGGGCACGGCCGGACCAGATTGTCATGACCTCGGGCATCACGTCGTCGCTGGATCTCATTGCGCGCCAGTACGTGCAGCCCGGCGATACCGTGCTGGTGGGCGATCCTGCGTGGTTCCTGATGTTCGGCCGCTTTGCCGCGCAGGGCGCGCAGGTGATCGGGGTGCCTTACACCACCGAGGGGCCGGACCTTGCCGCGCTGGAAGGGCTGGTGCAGGTGCGGCGGCCCAAGCTGCTGGTCATCAATTCGATCCTGCACAACCCGACGGGCACGTCGCTGTCGGCGGCCAAGGCGTTCCAGCTGCTGCGGCTGGCAGAGCAGTACGGTTTCCTGATCGTCGAGGACGATATCTACGGCGATCTCGCGCCGCCTGGGCACCCTGGCACGCGGCTGGCGAGCCTGGACCAACTGCGTCGCGTGATCTACCTGAGCAGCTTTTCCAAGACGCTGGCGGCCAACCTGCGCGTGGGCTTCATCGCCTGTCATCCGGAGCTGGCCAAGAATCTCACCGACGGCAAACTCCTGGCGGGCCTTGCCACGCCTGAGATCAACGAGCGCGTGCTGTACAAGATCCTCACCGAAGGGCAATACCGCAAGCATGTCGAGCGCGTCCGCGCGCGCCTCGACCGCGCGCGCGACGGCGTGCAGCGCAGCCTCGAGCGCATGGGCCTGAAGCTGTTCGCCCAGCAGGGCGCAGGCATGTTCCTGTGGGCTGATACCGGGCAGGACACCAACGCCATCGCCCGCGCCGGGCACGAACAGGGCTATGTGTTTGCGCCCGGCAGCCTGTTCTCGCCGTCGCAGATGCCGTCCACCTGGATGCGCTTCAACATCGCCACCAGCACCGATCCGGAGATGCTCCGCTTCCTGGCGAAGCAGCTCGAAAAGGCCTGACGTGGTTTAGGCGCGCCGTTGCTTCAGCCAATTCCAAGTAGTCAGCGCCAAAAATGTGGCTGAACCGATTAAGGTGAGGGAAGCCAGCCAACCAAACAAAAGACTGGCTTCAGCGATGTCTTCTGGCGTTTTGGCGCCGGAAACCGTCGCTATCCATCGCCCCACAGACTCGGGTAGAGGTGGGAAGTTATCGGGACGGTAATACCACGTATAGCCGAGGATCAATGAGGCGCCGAAGAGCCAAGCTGCTAGCAGAGATCTCTTGATGTACGTTTTCATTTGACGAGAACCTTGCCATAAGCCTGCAAGGTTTTCCCATCCGCAGCGCGCAGAGACAGGATGGCACTACTCTTCAGCGTGGCCCGTATACGAGCGAAATTGTGAGGTTCGGCAATCGTAATGCAGCCTTGGCTGATTCCGGCGCCGGTTTTGGGGTGCAGGCGGAAGTTGCCACGCAGTACTTGGTTGCAGTATGTCTGGTCGTCCATTCGACCGTCGATGGCATACAACGCGAACCGATCGGCGTGACCTCGGACCTGGTCCCATAGCCAGCCGAGCCGCCCGCCGGATTGACGGTCAATGATGTAATACGAGCCCGTCGGGATCGGACCGAGATTTGGCAGACACATCGATGCGCGTTTGTTGATATAGGCGCCGTAGCCTGAGAACGCCGGAAAACTGGCAGTCCCGACTTTGAAGGTGCTCATCGGTTGATCGTTCAGTTCAAAGCTGCACTCGAACATGGAATCGCTCCAGCGGATTGAAAGCGTCGATTCCAACAGTGCTCTGTCATACCGCACAATCAGCCGATTCTGATCGCCCCCTTACGCGGGGCTTGAAAACTCAACCCTACACCCTATCTAGCCTCACAAATTCATGCGGGCGCACGCGCTAGGTGTAGCCCGCTTCTCTTCCCACTTTCCAGACTTTTTATGCACACCATGAGCGCACCGCACGAGAAGATGGCTTTCCAGGCAGAAGTGAAGCAGCTTCTGCATCTGATGATCCACTCGCTGTACAGCAACAAGGAAATCTTCCTGCGGGAGCTGGTTTCCAATGCGTCGGATGCGGTGGACAAGCTGCGCTTTGAGGGCATCGCCAATCCGTCGCTGCTGGAGGGCGGCGGCGAGCTTGGCATCCGCATCGGCTTTGATGCCGCCGCGCGCACCATCACGATTGCCGACAACGGTATCGGCATGAGCCGCGATGAAGCCATCCGCAACCTCGGCACCATCGCCCGCTCGGGCACGCGCGAGTTCTTCAGCCAACTGTCGGGCGACCAGCAGAAGGATGCCGCGCTGATCGGCCAGTTTGGCGTGGGCTTCTACTCGGCGTTTATCGTGGCCGACCGCGTGACGGTGGAATCGCGCCGCGCCGGCGTGGGCGCCGATGAAGGTGTGCGCTGGGAAAGCACGGGCGACGGCGAATTCACGGTCGACACCATCGAACGCGCCGAGCGCGGCACCACCATCACGCTGCACCTGCGCGAGGGTGAGGACGATTTCCTCTCTGCCTGGCGCGTCAAGTCGGTCGTGCAGAAGTACTCGGACCATATCTCCCTGCCGATCCAGATGCGCAAGGAAGCGTGGGACGAAGAGAAGAAAGCGATGGTCGCCCAGGACGAGTGGGAAACCATCAATCAGGGCAGCGCGCTGTGGGCCCGCCCGCGCGCAGACGTGACGGACGATCAGTACATCGCGTTCTACCAGCACATCGCCCACGAAAATGGCAAGCCGCTCGCCTGGACGCACAACCGCGTGGAAGGCCGCAGCGAGTACACGCAACTGCTGTACCTCCCGACCAACGCGCCGTTCGACCTGTGGGACCGCGAGCGCCGCAGCGGCCTGAAGCTCTACGTCAAGCGCGTCTTCATCATGGACGATGCCGAACAATTGCTGCCGGGCTACCTGCGCTTCGTGAAGGGCGTGATCGATTCGGCTGACCTGCCGCTGAATGTCTCGCGCGAAATCCTGCAGGAGAGCCGCGACGTGAAGGCCATCCGCGAGGGCTCGACCAAGCGCGTGCTGGGCATGCTCGAATCGATGGCCGAGTCGGATGATGCGGCCGAGAAGGAAAAGTACGCCACGTTCTGGCAGCACTTCGGCCAGGTGCTCAAGGAAGGCATCGGCGAAGACCACGCCAACAAGGATCGCATTGCCAAGCTGCTGCGCTTTGCTTCCACACACAACGAAGACAGCGCCCAGACCGTCTCGCTGGCGGATTACATCGGCCGCATGAAGGAAGGCCAGGACAAGATCTACTACGTCGCCGCCGAGACCTTCAACGCCGCGAAGAACAGCCCGCATCTGGAGATCTTCCGCAAGAAGGGCATCGAGGTGCTGCTGCTG
>JAGWNU010000093.1 GCA_028871175.1 Burkholderiaceae bacterium
GGCGCGAGTTCCGTCTTGCACTTCATACGACAAGCCGTGTGCCTCGAGCTCGTCGAGCAGTTCGCGCCAGTCCGTCTGATCTGTCACCGACACAGCTAGCGTGGAGAACCATTCGTCATAGAAGGTTCTCAAGTTTCGCCAAACATTTCTCAATTCTGCAGCTTGGCTAGAAATTGCGAACTTCCATTCATCGGATATCAGGGTTTCGTAGGTGAGTGCGTAGTGGCTCAAGTCCCCCTTGGCTTGAGCAAGGCGCAGGCAGAACACTGCCACATTCAGTCCAGCCCAGCACGTCTCACGCGAGCTGACGGGGTGGTACAGCGCGTCGACGTATTGCTTGACGCTTCTTTTGGACCGTGTTGGCGGAGAGGGAATGCTGACCCCAAGCTGTTCCACCGCTTGACGCCATGACATGACCGCGTTGACGGAGGCGCGATCTGTCTGAGAGAGCGACCAGATCGGCATCGCGAGAGCGCGATGTGCCGCGTCTGTGTGGCGTGCGAGCCGGTCCATCCACATTGTTGCCGTGCGGTCATCGCGTGCCAGGGCGCGCGGCAAATCCAATTTACGGTGCCCGAGCCGTTCCCACCAGCGCGTGGGCGCATCTGTCGCGAAAGCGTCCCCCATCAGCGTTTTCTCGATTCGATAGCCCGTGGGTGCGTTGAGCACTCGGCGTGCAATATCGAAGACCAGCCGGCTTTGGTAAGCCCGTAAGTGGACATTACCGCGGTACGCGGACCGCCATCCAGGCAGACCGGCACGGCTGAGCTCGATAAAGCAACCCGATAGCGGATCGCATTCGACGGGGTTGAACGCGTACACCTTCTTTCTCCCCGTGTCTAGGGACAATTGCTGTCATCAAGTGTGCCTTGATTGGCGGATCCGCTACAAGCATGTTGGCGATCAGATGCGATCGCATAGAAGCCTTCACGTTCGACGGGCAACGCCATGGCGAATTCAGAACGGCAGACGGACAGACGCGTTGCTTCGTACCTGCTCGAGCAACACGGACCACTCATGTGTGGGCGCAGCCTATGGGCGGCGCTTGGCTACACGTCAGCCCAAGCGTTCCGCCGTGCAGTCCGTGCCGGATCGGTGCCGATAAAAACGTTCACGCTGGAACATCGAAGGGGGCGGTACGCCAAGACGCTCGACGTGGTGGACTGGCTCGCAAACCTGGCGGCCGCTGACCGCAGCGAGGCGCCCGGAGGTTGAATTCAAGGAGATGACCATGCCGCCATGTTGAACAACGGGCAGCGGTAGGAAAAGAAAAACGCCCCAGTGCGGCAAACACTGAGGCGTTCTTGAGACTAGGTCGCTCGTCATCGAACTACGCGAACTGAAACCAAGTCTCTGCCTCTTTGCGCCACCTGTCAAGCTGGCGTGCCCTGTCGCGTTCCCCACATCCCTCGTCCCCGCAGTCCGACAAGTTGCTCCCTGTTCGCGGCGGTATCGGCTTGCGCGTGCGCTCCAAAGTGATGCAGGCGCCTCGTCGTACCCGCCGCTTGCTCGACGCGCAGTGCTCTCGGGCTGTGTCCATCCAGCGACCTTCAGGAGGCCGTATGTGGTCCTTTCGCGAGCACCGGTATGGCGGGCTTCATCGCCGCTACCGTGAATTCAATGGCGGGGTCCTGCGCTGCATTGACCCACTCAGGCGCGAGCCGATTGCCTTTCCCACCGAGCTGCACTACGAGAATTGGCTGCTGTACTGGGCGCAGCCCGGCGTTCGGCGCCTGCAGGTGGGTGGGCTTCGCCTGTACTGCATGCACCTTGGCCATCGCTTCAGCGTGCGGCCCGATCTGGTGGTCACGGACCACTCGGAGCAAATCCAGATCGTGATGGCCGCATCCACCCCAGCCAACGAGAAGCGCGTCCAACGGCTCGCTTTGGTGGCCAAGGCGCATGACCTGCAATGGGCAGCGCGCACGCGCGCCGAGATCCGCGCGGATCCCGTGTTGCTCAGCAATCTGGACAGGTTGCGGCAGTGCACGACGCTAAATGCCGACGATCGCGCCCCGGCGATTGAACGCCTCGTCCACGACAGCCTGCGCGCGGCGGACTCGACCACCCGGGGGCACCTACGACAGCGCATGGGGCCGCACGTGCCGCAGAGCCTGCTGGACGCCACGCTGCTGCGCTTGCATGCAGCCGGCGAGCTCAGTCTTGAGTTATCAGCCGCGCCGTATGGAGAGAACACGCTGGTACGTCGGCGCTAGGAGGGCCGGCCGTGCGCGAGCGTCCCGACTCGGTGCGCATCCAGGCCAAGCCTTCGCCGAGATTGCAAGGCATCGAAACGTCGCTTCCGGGCCGCTCCGGCACGATGTGGCGCGGCCTCACACTCCAGGAGTATCGAATGACAAACGAACATCGCTCGGACTACCCCAACCGTGGGTGGAATCGCATTCCGGAATGTTATCGCGCGATCGACACATGGCCCAGCGCAGACGAGTCGCTTCTCAAGGGCCAAAAGAACCGGTCACGCTATCGGCGGCTCTGTACGGGGATTCAGTTGTACCTCGAGCGTCGGCCGCTGGCCGACGTGCAGGCGGCCACGGGCCTGTCCAAACGGCGCTTCCTGGCCATCGTCGAACGCTGCCTGCAGGCTGCCCCCGACGGACGCATCTGGGGGCTGCGCGCGTGCGTGGACGGGGCGCGGGTCAACACGCTACAGCGATGCAAGGCGCTCACCGAGCACGACAATGACCACGCCGGCTACCAGGGGATGTTCCGGAAGTTCCTGCGCGATCACCCGGAGATCGAAACCCGGCTCATCAAGGAATTGAGCCGCAAGGGTGTCAAGAGCGCTGGGCCCAAGCGCCTCGCGTTTCGGGGTGCGCACCGTGCGTTCCTGCGCATCTGTAAGGAAGCGGGGATTGCCGAGAATGCCTATCCGCTCAAGCAGCAGAGCAAGGCGGTATGGGGGCTGCGGAAATGGATGCGAGAAGCGTTAATTCCGCATGAGGGAGCTGCTTGGGTCGCGCATGAGTATGGCGAGGACGCCGCAAAGAAGTACGCGTTCCAATCGGGCGATGGGCAGGCGAAGCGGCTGCCCTTGCCCTATGAAGCGTGGGAACTGGACGAGGTCACGATCGACGTGGAGGGCGTGTACGAGATTCCCAATGCCGCCGGCGACTGGGAGGAAGTGGCGCTGCGCCGCGCGTTCGCACTACGGGTGATCGACGTGGCCACCGGTGCAAAGCTTGCGAACCGTCTGGTCTTGGCGCCGCAGGCGTCTGCCGAAGACGTCGCCATGCTCCTGTGGGATGCGGTATCGGGTGTGGTGCTCAGTGAAGAGGTGCGGAACACGGGCCTCTTGCCGGGGGCAGGGTTCCCGGCCGCCGAAATTCCCGAATTGCGCTTCGCGGTGCCGCAGACGGTCTATCTCGACAATGCGCTGGCGCATCTATCCGATCACGTGCAGCATCTCATCAGCAGTCTGTGGGGCGCTAAGGCCAAGCTGGGCCGTCCCGGTACGCCTCTCGAGCGGCCCCATATCGAAGCGGATTTTGCGGTCCAAGCACGACAGTTTCTGCATCAGGTGCCAGGCACGACCGGATCGGGACCAGGCGACCCCTTAAGGGACAAAGGTGGGCGTCGCGTGTCCGTCACACTCTTGGCGGCGGCCATCGATTGCTACTGCGCCAACGCCAATGTGAGCCCGGCCGCAGCTTCGCATTACATTGCGCCGCTGGAGCGTTTGCGCCGTAGCCTGGCAAGCCGCGCGCTCGCTCCCACTTATTTGCCCGCGCATCTGCGCCGGCCCCATTTTTTCAACAAGCCTGTCCCGGTGCCGGTCCACGCTGATCTGCGATCTGGCCGCTGCCCGTACATCAACTACATGTATCAACGTTACAGCAGCAATCAGTTGCGGCGTTGTATCGGCCTCACGGGTAAGCGGATGTGGGTACGCCCCGATTTCGGGGACATGCGTACGGTGTTGCTGTTCGACGATGCCGGAAGCGAGTTCGGGCCGGTGCATGTCCAGGGTGCCTGGGGCAGGTTCCCGCACGACATTCGAATCCGCAAGCTCTATGGCCGCCTTAAGCGTGAACGGCAGCTCGGACAGCACCCCGAGGACGCGCCCCTGGAGTGCCTGCTCAACGCGCTTCGCAAGCGTGCGCCGGGCGACCGGAACGCGGCATTGCAGCTTGCCTACTTGGAGCAGTACCTGTTAGCGCACGGTGTCGGTGTGTCGCCCTTGGGCCTCATGGTGCCGGACACGTTGCCGATCGCCGAGGTGGCCGAGGGCAGTACCCGTGGCACCTCGCACATGCGACCTGTCCGCGCCGATGCGCCCACTGGGTCCGAGCCGGGTGCGGACGCGTCTCCGATCTTCAGTGCCAACCGTGTTCCGCGTGTTGTCGTGAGGAGGTGAGCATGAACCCCGACAATCAGCAACCCGATCCGCAGGGCAATCTCGTTCCACTGGAAGATGCCATTGTGTGGACCCCCGTGATCGAGCGGCTCGGAAAGACCGTCGCGGGATGGCTGCGCATGGACTCGCCGGGCGCGATGGTGTCTGGCAAGCCCCGGTTGGGCAAAAGCGCGGCGTGCAGGTATCTGGCCCAGACGTTGCCATCGATCATCGCGGCGCCTGTCGCCGTGGTGATCTGGAGCATCCCCGACAACCGGGCCATGCGCGAGCGCGATTTTATCCAGGAGCGGATGCTGCAGTCCGGTTGCGTTGCCGTCGCGCACCGCGATATCGCCGTCTTGCGCTCGCGACTGTATGACCGTCTCGCGCATCTAGCAGCGGAAGCGTCGTCCAAACGGGTAGTGATCATTATCGACGAGGCGCAGCATCTCTCGGCCGACCATTATGGCTACCTGATCCACTGCGCCAACGAGTTGCTAGACCGGCGCGTGCGACCGTTTTTCCTGCTGGTTGGGCAACCCGAGCTCGAGGACATGGCACGCAGGTGGAACGAGAACATGCTGCAGCAGGTGCACGGGCGCTTTCACACGCATGAATTCATCTTCACGGGCATCGCGCGCTCGGAGCTCGCCGAGGTCCTCGCGCAGATGGACGAGCGGCTCTCGCCGGAACGGCCGAGCCCCCCCCGAGGCTCTGTTGCCCGCCGCGTATGCCGAGGGCTGGCGCTTGTCCGAGCTGGCGCCGCAGATCGGGCAGGCGCTGTTGGCCATCGCGACGCAGCACCACATCACCGGCGAAATCCTCGTGCCGATGCAGTACCTGCGCTCCACGGTGCTTGCCTTCTTTTCACGGGTGGTGGTGCAACGGCTGGATCCGCGTGCTGCCTCGGCGGCGCTCATGTTGAACTGCTTGCGGGACTCCGGTTTCATGAGCGTGATCGGGTACTACGCCGAAGCCGCACATCCACAGGACGATGCAGGAGGCGCATCATGAAAAAGCCCGTCGTGCAATGGGGGGCGCCCATACGCGAGCCGCATGCGGGCGGGCTATTAGGCGAGGCGTCCCTCTATGCGAGGTGGTGCCGGCTCTGCATGGGACTGAAGCCGGACATCTGCGAGCTACCCGACTTGCTCGGAACGCTGCCCGGCGCGCGCAAGATTCTCAATGCGGTGGCGGACCACCGCTTGCAAGCGCGACGCTATGACACCGTCCGGCAGCACCTGGCCTTGAGTGAGGTGGATTTCTGGTATGCCGCGGGACTGGATCTCTTTGACGACGCGCAGAGTGGGCTCAGTCCCGGGCGGCACCTTCGCTATTGCCTGCCGTGCCTGGAGCTGGGCTTTCACGCGGTGCTCTTCCAACACCTCACGTTGAAGGTCTGTCCGCTGCATCAGTATGCGCTGGAGATCCGCTGTCCCTACTGTGCCGCCCCGCTCCTGCCGAGTTGGCACCAGATCGCGAGATCGCCTTATGCATGTCAGAGCTGCGAGGCCTTGCTCATTAAGCCCGTCACCCAAGATGCTTGTTGGAAGCACGCGCAGCTGGCCGACGACGTGCTTGCGCCGCATCGCAAGAGGCTCGCACGGACCGTCGACCAAACGTCGCACCCGCAAAAGGAGCCGCACAGCCTGACGTTCCCGGCGACGCACCCAACGAACGCCGCGCGCGTGCATCGCCATGCGCTGCGGCATCTGGTTTGGGGTGATGCGGGTGTAGGCACCGATGCTGCGCACAAGGTGTTGCGTTTCGAGCTGGGGCCACAGGGCGCGCCGGCAAGTTGGCAATCAGTCCGGCAAGGGACGACGCAGACGACACTGCGCACGCTCGAAAAGTTGCGCGCTCTGTGCGGCGTGGACCAGCATTCCGTGGTGAGCGACCACACAAAGTCGAGCGTGCAGTACCGGACGCTGCGCGTCCAACCGGGTGCGAAGGTCGTGGCGCTCGCCTATTGTGAACTCGCCGTCCTGTACGGACTGCCCCCACTTGCCGGGGTGCCGAGCCACGCTTGGAGCTTGAGCCATTCTGGTCTGTGGCTTGGGCAGCAGTATCTGTCGATGCGGAGTTGCCAAGTTCCCGGTTCCGCGCTGGCGAATCAGGTGCTGGCCGAGTACGAGGTGCTGGGCCTTTTCTGTATCGTACTCAAGCGCTTGGTGGCGTTGCAAAAGGCCGAGCAGGTGGAGTGGGGGGGCTGCCCTCCACCGGACCAGTTCTGCCCAGCATGGCGCTGGATTCCTGAGAGCCGCCACCTATTTGTCCGGCCACGAGCCACCTGGTCACTGGTCGACTGGCTGGTCGCGCGTTACGCAGACCGGGTGATGCAACTGTCGCGGTCCACTGAACCTTGAGCCGCAGCGCCCAATGTATAGCGATTCTTAGCAAAGGAGGCCAGCGGTTAGAGTTCTTGCGAAGGCATCGATGCGTTTGCGCAGAAGCGGTGCGCCAATTGGCAAACCAAAGCCTGAGCCTGGGCGCACTGGTCCAACCAATAGGCCGCGTTTTAATCGCCATCGCTCTCCACATGGTCGCGCACGAAATCGATGTGGGCCTGCATGGCGGTGCGTGCTTCTTCGGGGCGCCGCGCCAGGATCGCCTTACCCAGCGCGAGGTGCTGCACCAGTAGTTGCTCGGACGCGCCGGGGGTCTGTTCGCGTATGTCGGTGCCGTTGATGGCAATGTGCTCGCGCAGCATGCCGATCACGCTGGTATGCAGATGCAGGAACATCGTGTTGTGTGAGGCCTGAGCAATGGCATCGTGCAGCATGGCGTCGGCGCTGGCTTCGGCGGCCTTGTCGTCGGCCTTGCGCGCGCGTTCGAGTTCGCGCAGCAGTGCGCGGATTCGTTTCAGGTCGGCCGCGTCGGCGCGCAGTGCTGCGAAGTAGGCGGTGGCGCCTTCCAGCACGCGGCGGAATTCCAGGATGTCGTCGCGCAGCGCTGGGTGATCCGCCACCAGTTGCCCCCAGGGCGAAGCAATACCGCTGCGCAGTTTGTCCGTGGCATAAACGCCCGCGCCGCGCCGGCTCTGTAACAGGCCGCGCGCCGCCAACCTTTGAATGGCTTCGCGCACGGTGTTGCGTGCGACGTCGTATTGCTCGGCAAGCTGCCGCTCCGACGGCAGGCGCGTCCCGGGCGTCCAGGTGCCGTCCAGCAGGGCAGTTTCCATGCGGCGCATGATCGTTTCCACACGCCCGCGTGCCTGCGTACCGACCGTCATCATCCACTCTCCTGCCTTGTTGCGCGCGAATTGGCCCAACCAATTTGAACTGTAGCGTATGAGCAGCAATTATGTCTCTAAAACGCGCACGGGCAGCCCCTGCCATGCGCAACATACCGGCGCTGCACATGCGCCGCCAACGCCTTGTGGAGCGAGACATGACGGATCGGCACTATCCCGCCGCCCCCGCGCACGTTTACCTGTTCGCGACCTGCCTGGTCGACCTGTTCGTGCCGGAGGCCGGACTCGATGCGGTCCGGCTGCTGGAGCGCGAGGGGCTGACCGTTCACTTTCCGCGCCAGCAAAGCTGCTGCGGCCAGCCGGCATACAGCAGCGGCAACCCACAGGAGGCGCGTGAAGTCGCGCGAGCCCAGCTCGATCTGTTTGCACAGCCCTGGCCGGTGATCGTGCCGTCGGGCTCCTGCGCGGGCATGATGCGGCATCATTGGCCCACCCTGTTCGACGACGATGCCGAGGGAGCGGCCAAGGCGTGCGCGCTTGCTGAGCGCGTCTTCGAACTTGGCGAGTTTCTGCTGCATGTGCTCAAGGTGGATTTCGGTCAAACGTCGCCGGGTGCTCAGGCGCCCGAGCGCGTGGTGCTGCACACGTCTTGCGCAGCACGCCGGGAAATGGGCACGCGCGGCCATGGCGTGGCGCTGGTCGACGCCTTGCCCGGCGTGACGCGCGTGGAGCATGCACGCGAATCCGAATGCTGCGGTTTTGGCGGCACGTTCTCGCTTAAGCACCCGGACATCTCGGGGGCGATGGTGAAGGACAAGATTGACTCGGCGTGCGCCACCGGTTGCGATCGGCTGGTCTCCGCCGACTGCGGCTGCATGCTCAACATCGGGCATGCGGCGCAACAGGCGGGCAAGCCTTTGACGGTCGAGCATCTGGCCAGTTTCCTGTGGCGCCGCACGGGTGGTGCCAAGGAGGGCGCACGATGAGCACGGCCTTGATGCAGCAGGGTGCGCGTGAGCGCATGCTCGAGCGCCTGCGCGGTGCCAACCCGACGCCCGCCGGCGCGGACGATGCCACAGAGTTGAGCCGCCGTATCGACGCGCACTATGCCGCCCAGCGCCCGGCCACTGCCACGACTCAGGCGGACCTGGTAACGGCATTGCAGACTGCACTGGAAGCCTCCCATGCCGAAGTCTGGCGTGCGGATGCCGGTTCCTGGCCGGCACTGCTGGCGCAGCAGTTGCACGCGGCTGGTGTGCAACGCCTGCTCCTGGATCCTGCCGGCGCGGCAGGCGCCGCCTTGGTGCAAGCGCTGCCGGCCTCGGTGCAGGCGATACCTTACGCGCGTCCGCTGGAAGATTGGAAAGCCGAGCTGTTCGACACCGTGGATGCCGGCTTCACGGTGGCCCGTTCCGGCATCGCCGCCACCGGCACGCTGGTGTTGGCACCCGACGCGGGCACGCCGCGCACGGTCTCGCTGGTGCCGCCGCTGCACGTTGCACTGGTCCATGCCGATACCCTGCATTCGGACCTGCACGCCGCAGTGCAGGCCGAGCGATGGTCTGCAGGCATGCCGACCAACCTGGTGCTCGTATCGGGCCCGTCAAAGACGTCCGATATTCAACAAACGCTCGCGTATGGCGCGCACGGCCCGCGCCGCCTGTGGGTGGTGATTGTCGAGGATGCCGCGCCCGCACAAGGAGACACGCCATGAGCGCCCGCCCCATGCAATTCGTCGCGCCTGCCGACTTCAAGGCGCGCGCCCGCGCCGCGCTAAACGACGACAAGCTGCGCAGCAGTTTTCGCGGGGCGATGGACTTCCTGCAAGGCAAGCGCGCCGTGCAGTTTCCCGATGCCGACGAGCTGGAGCAACTGCGCGATCTTGGCGAGGCGGTCCGCCAGCACGCACTGGCGCGTTTGCCCGAACTGCTGGCGCAACTGGAAGACAAGCTCTGCGCGGCCGGCGTGCATGTCCATTGGGCCGAGACCGCCGACGAGGCCAACGCGATCATCCACGGCATTGCCAAGGCACATGGTGCACGGCACGTTATCAAGGGCAAGTCGATGGCCAGCGAAGAGGTGGAGCTGAACCACTACCTGGCCGCGCGCGGGGTGAACTGCATTGAGTCCGACATGGGCGAGTACATCGTGCAGCTTGCCGATGAAAAACCCTCGCACATCGTCATGCCTGCCATCCACAAGACGCGCGCCGACATTGCGACGCTGTTCGAGGAGAACATTCCCGGTACGCCGTATACCGAAGACGTGGACGCGCTGATCCAGACCGGACGGCGCGCGCTGCGCCAGGCGTTCGTGGAGGCCGATATCGGCCTGTCGGGCGTCAACTTTGCGGCGGCCGATACCGGCACGCTGTGGCTGGTGGAAAACGAGGGCAACGGGCGCCTTTCGACCACCGTGCCCGACGTGCATATCGCCATCATGGGCATGGAAAAAGTGGTGGCGAGGCTGGAACACATCGTGCCGCTGTCGAGCCTGCTCACGCGCTCGGCCACGGGGCAGGCCATCACCACTTATTTCAACCTGATCTCGGGGCCGCGTCGCGCAGGCGAGCTGGATGGCCCGCGCGAGCTGCATCTCGTGCTGCTGGACAACGGCCGCACCCAGGCGTATGCCGACGCCCAGTTGCGCGCCACGCTGCAGTGCATCCGCTGCGGCGCGTGCATGAACCATTGCCCGGTCTACACGCGCATCGGCGGCCACGCGTATGGCACCACGTACCCCGGCCCTATCGGCAAGATCATCTCGCCACATCTGCTTGGCCTGGAGGCCACTGCCGACCTGGCAACCGCGTCCAGCCTGTGTGGCGCTTGCGGCGAGGTGTGCCCGGTGCGCATCCCGATTCCGCAGTTGCTGATCCGGCTGCGCACCGAGGCCAATCGCGACCCCGCCGAACAGGTGGCGCACCCGCTGCGCGGGCAGGGCGCCAAGTACCGTCGTGGCGAGCGCGTGATCTGGCGCTTCTGGAGCGGCGCGTTCGCGCACCCCGCGCGCTATCGCCTGTTCCGCTGGCTGGCGACGCGGCTGCGTGTGCTCGCGCCTTCGCAGCAGATGGGGTGGACGCAGCATCGCACACCGCTCAAGCCCGCCGCCCGCAGCCTGGCCGATCTGCTGCGCGAGCGCGATCAACCCGAATAGCACAAACACGGTATCGCGCCCTGGGCGCTGGTACGCATTGAAAGCCTCCGTGTCGCCTGCGGCACGACTGGGGCCGAGCGTGGTCAGCGCCGTCACACCCACAACGACAACGGCGACGCACGCCGGACCCATCGCAGGCATTCATTCCAACACAATCCATCAGGAAATCAGGAGACCGAAGTGCAACCCTGGACACAGATCTATACGCCGCTTGGCAGCTTATGGTTGTCGGCACTGGTAGCGGCTGTTCCCATCCTGTTCTTCTTCGTGGCGCTGGCGTTGCTGCGCTTGAAAGGCCACCTGGCTGCATCCATCACGCTGCTGCTGGCGCTGGGGGTGGCCATCTTCGCCTATGGCATGCCTGCGCAGCAGGCGCTGGCGGCGGCCGGCTTCGGTTTTGCCTATGGGCTGTGGCCGATTGCGTGGATCATCGTCACAGCGGTGTTCCTGTACAAGATCGTGGTCAAGACGGGGCAGTTCGATGTTATCCGTGCTTCGGTGCTGGCCATCACGGACGATCAACGCCTGCAGATGCTGCTGATCGGCTTTGCTTTCGGCGCGTTCCTGGAAGGCGCGGCCGGCTTTGGTGCGCCGGTTGCCATTACGGCGGCGCTGCTAGTCGGACTGGGTTTCAATCCGCTGTATGCGGCGGGGTTGTGCCTGATCGCCAATACCGCGCCGGTGGCCTTTGGCGCAATGGGCATTCCCATCATCGTGGCGGGGCAGGTGACGGGCATCGATGCCATGCACCTCGGCGCGATGGCGGGCCGGCAGTTGCCGCTGCTGTCGCTGGCGGTGCCGCTCTGGCTGGTGTTCATGATGGATGGCGTCAAGGGCGTGAAGGAAACGTGGCCTGCCGCGCTGGTCACCGGCGGCAGCTTCGCGGTGACGCAATACTTCACCTCCAACCATATCGGACCTGAGTTGCCGGACATCACGTCGGCGCTGGTGAGCCTGGTGTCGCTGGCGGCGTTCCTGAGGGTGTGGCAGCCACGTCGCGCGAGGCAGCCCGCAAGCGGCGCGGTGCGCGGCGGCACGGCGGCGCTGGCAGGGTTTAGTGGCGGTATGGCGGGCTGCACCCAGGCCGGCGCCACGCTCAGCCGGCAGGCGTCGCCCTACACACTGGGGCAGACGCTGCGTGCCTGGGCGCCCTTCGGCATCCTGACGGCCATCGTCACGGTCTGGAGCCTGCCGTCATTCAAGGCGCTGTTCGGGCCCAACGGCGCGCTGGCGGGCACGGTGCTCAAGTTCAAGATTCCCGGACTGGATCAGCTGGTGCTCAGGGCTGCACCTATCGTGGCACAGCCCAAGCCCTATGAGGCGTTGCTCAAGATCGATCTGCTGTCGGCTGTCGGCACGGCCATCCTGCTGACGGCGCTGATCTCGATTGTGTTGCTGCGCATGAAGCCGCTTGAAGCGCTCGCCGCCTTTGGCGAAACACTGGCGGAGCTGCGCCGCCCGATTCTGTCGATCGGGCTGGTGCTGGCATTCGCGTTCGTGGCCAACTATTCGGGCATGTCGTCTACGCTGGCGTTGCTGCTGGCCGGAACCGGAACGGCCTTCCCGTTCTTCTCACCGTTCCTGGGCTGGCTGGGCGTGTTTCTCACGGGCTCCGATACGTCATCCAACGCGCTGTTCTGCTCACTGCAGAGCACCACCGCGCACCAGATCGGGGTGTCCAATACGCTGCTGGTGGCGGCCAACACCACGGGCGGCGTGACCGGGAAGATGATCTCGCCGCAGTCGATTGCGGTGGCCTGCGCCGCTGCGGGGCTGGTGGGCAAGGAATCGGAGCTGTTCCGCTTTACCTTGAAGCACAGCCTGTTGTTCGCCGCCATCGTGGGCGTGATTACGATGATCCAGGCGTACTGGCTGACCGGCATGATTCCGAACTGAGTGGAAATGAGCGGCATCGCATTCGATGCCGCCTTTCACACTGCTCGTTCCCCGCACGGTTAGGCGACTGCGCCCTGTGTGCCAAGTTCAGTCAGCGGTAACTGCGACGAAGCTACCAAACCTACTTATTCAATCGAATATCCAAGGGCGCTTCCCATGCACACAGAGTGAGGCCCGACCGTAAGCTTTACAAGAAGCTCCCTTTTCGGACGGCGTCACGTCGATTCATGGCGGTGAGCTTCCCGTAGATGTTCTTCAGATGCCACTTCACGGTCTCAGGTGAAATCGCGAGATGTCGAGCGATTTCCTTGTTGGATCGAGCCTTGGCCACAAGCTCAAGAATTTCACGTTCGCGTTGACTAAGCGGATCTGTTGTCTGTCGAGACGGGAGGCTGTCAGGCGGGACTTCAGGGCAGAGCGTCTGAAGTAACACTGCCAAACTACGCGCGTAGGCAAGTGTTGGCTCAGACAGGCCTGTTGGCGGACTTTCCAGCAGCGAGTCAAGCAGCAACTTCATTGACAGCCCTTCGTCCAAAAACGTCCGCCGCATCCCGCTTGCCTCACTAATGCTCAGCGCAGAAACGAGGTGTGCTATCGCGTCGCTTGGCCGTCCCGAACGGTGCAGCAGCGTGGCGATTCGGACTTGGAACTGCACGGCGCGGTACGTGCGCCCGGCTGCTTCCGCAGTTTGGGCCAATGCCTCAAGCCTTTTGTAGGCACCATCGAACTCACCTGCTGCCATGAGCCATTCCACCTCGGCGTACTCTCTGGGGTCGCCTCAGAAAACGGAAAATAAAGCACGCTAAGCCGGTTGCAGTGGTCGTAACGGCCTGAACTTGCCCGCGCCGATCTTGGCGCTGCTGCGCCAGAGGTAGTCGCCGGTCAGGTTGATGTGCTCCCAGCCCAGTGGCGACAGGTACTGCAACAGGGTGTCATCGACAGCTTGGCCGTGGCCACGTAAGGCGTTCGCGGCACGCTCCAGGTAGACCGTGTTCCACAAGACGATGGCCGCCGTCACCAGGTTGAGGCCGCTGGCCCGGTAGCGCTGCTGCTCGAAACTGCGGTCGCGGATTTCGCCCAGGCGGTTGAAGAACAC
>JAGWNU010000094.1 GCA_028871175.1 Burkholderiaceae bacterium
AAGATGCGGTAGCGAAAATCGACGTCGGGGCGCGTCGAGCGTTCGACCAGCAGCAGTTGATCCGCGCCCACGCCGAAGTGGCGATCGGCAATGGCACGCCATTGCTCGGGCGTGAAATCGATCGGGGTCTGGATGCCGTCGAGCACGACAAAGTCGTTGCCCGCGCCATGCATCTTGGTGAAGTGCAGTTTCACGGTGGCAGGCCGCGCGTTGGCGGCGAGAGAAGCTCGGAAAGCACTCATTGTAGAGCGAGCGGTGCCGGCCCGCCCCACCCGTCAATAGAGACCGGGCAAGCCTTCCGGGCGATGCTTGAAGCGCTTGTGCACCCAGTAATACTCGCTGATGCGCGGACGGATGGCGTCTTCAAAGAAGGCGTTCATGCGGCGCGTGTCGGCGGTAAGGTCGCCGGTGGGGTAGTTCTCCCACGCCGGCAGGATGCGCAGCGCGTAGCCCTCGTAATTGGGCAGGATCTCGGTGTACATCGGGATGACCTTGGCGCCCGTCATCGACGCCATGCGCGGAATGGCATTGAGCGTCAGCGCCGGCACGCCGAAGAACGGCACGAACTCCGAGTCGCGCTCGCCGAAATCCATGTCGGAAATCAGCTGCAGCGCCTCGCCGCGCTTGATGGTGCGCATGATCTGGCGGATGTTTTCATTGCGCGACACCATGGTCGCGCCAAAGCGGCTGCGCAGCGCCTTGATGGCGTCGTCCAGCACCGGATTGGCCATGCGCGTGTACAGCGAACAGCCAGCGTTGCCGACGCGCTTGCGCAGGTAGTCCGTCAGCGCCAGCGCGCCGATTTCCACGCCCGACAGGTGCAGCGTGACGAGGATGTGCGGCTTGCCATGCAATGCCGGCAGATTGGCCTGATCGTCGATCCTGACCACGCGGTTCAGGCGCTTCTCCGAAGCAAACCACGCGAACGAGCGCTCGGCAAAGCTGCGGAACACCTTGCGGAAGACCTCATGCGCAATGGCCTCGCGCTCGGCGTCGGACTTCTCGGGGAAGCACGCCTTGAGGTTGGCCAGCACCACGCGGCGGCGGCTGTTCGGAATGCGGTACAGCAGCCCGCCCAGTCCCTCGCCGAAGCGCGCGACGAAGCCGTAGGGGAAAAAGGACAGCAGCCGCAGAAAGCCGAGTCCGAGGTAGGCAGAAAATCGTTCCATAAAGTCCAGCGTCAGGCTCCAGCGGGCGGGGCAACCGCGCCCTCGGGATGCTTGTAACGGTTGTAGCCCCACAGATATTGCGTGGGGGCCAGGGCAATCAATTGTTCGATGTCGGCGTTGATCCGGCCGGCGGCGGCGGCCACGTCCTCGGGCAACGTTTCAATCACGCGCATGTGGGCACGATAGCCGCGACCGCGCGGCAGGCGCTCGCCAAACATCAGCACGATCGGTGCGCCGGTCAGGCGATGCAGCCGGTGCACCAGCGTCATCGTATAGGCGGGCTTGCCGAAGAACGGCGCCCACACGCCCTCGCCGGCGGTGGGCGTCTGGTCGGGCAGAATACCGACGGCCTCGCCGCGCTTGAGCGCGCGCACCACCATCCGCACACCGCGCGGATCGGCCGGCGCCATGTGCATGTTCGGCCGCGTGCGCATGGCCTCGATCCAGTTGCGCAGCCGCGCCTGATGCGGCGGCTTGAACATCGCCGTGATCGGGCGGCGCTGGGCATAGGCCTGCGGCAGCACCTCGAAGCAGCCCAGGTGCGGGGTCAGGAAAATGATGCCGCGGCCGTTCTCGAGCAGGCGTTCGTACGTCGGCCAGCAGTCGTCCAGCAGGCCGGGGGCGATCTTCAAGGCATTCTTGCGCACCCAGAAGTACGGCATCTCGAAGACCATGCGGCCGGCGGAACGGGCTGCCTCGTCGAGCATGGCGGGGGTGGCATCGGGATAGGCGTGGCGGAAGTTGGCGATGAGCCGGTCGTGATAGCGGCCCGGCACCTTCGCGGCCAGCGCCCCCAACCAGCCGCCCAGCGCCTGCAGCCACGCAAGGGGCCAGCGTGAAAACAGCCAGAACAGGAAGGTCATGCGTGCTTGCGCAGCCGTATGTGTTGGTCGCGGTCGACAGGGGAACAGGGTCTTGACAGGCCGTGCTGCACCCCCGAAAAGTGCCGCGTATAATAGCGCGATTCGCCGAGTTAACTGACAACTTGCGGGGCGAATCCTTGTCCGGCCACAAACCTGGGCAAGGTTGCTAAATACCGCTAAAGCGTCGCCGGCCGTGGCACAAACGGATTGGCAACGTGATAGCCAATCTGGAGCTAACAGCCGTGTCAAACGACTTCCTCTTCACCTCGGAGTCGGTCTCCGAGGGCCATCCCGACAAGGTCGCCGACCAGATTTCCGACGCCATCCTCGACGCCATCCTGACCGAGGACAAATACGCGCGCGTCGCGGCAGAAACGCTGTGCAACACCGGCCTGGTGGTGCTCGCGGGTGAAATCACCACGACGGCCAACGTCGACTACATCCACGTTGCGCGCGAAACCATCAAGCGCATCGGCTACGACAACACCGAATACGGCATCGACTACAAGGGCTGTGCCGTTCTCGTCGCTTACGACAAGCAATCGCCGGACATCGCGCAAGGCGTCGACCGCGCATCGGACGACTACCTGAACCAGGGCGCCGGCGACCAGGGCCTGATGTTCGGCTACGCGTGCGATGAAACGCCCGAGCTGATGCCCTTCCCGATCTACTACGCGCACCGCCTGGTCGAGCGCCAGTCGCAACTGCGCCGCGACGGCCGCCTGCCCTGGCTGCGCCCGGACGCCAAGTCGCAGGTGACGGTGCGTTATGTGGACGGCAAGCCGCACAGCGTCGATACCGTGGTGCTGTCCACCCAGCACGCGCCGGAGATGTCGCAAGAGGCCATCCGCGAAGCCGTGATCGAAGAGATCATCAAGCCGGTGCTGCCTTCGCACATGCTGGCGGACACCAAGTACCTGGTGAACCCGACCGGCCGCTTCGTCATCGGCGGCCCGCAGGGCGACTGCGGCCTGACCGGCCGCAAGATCATCGTCGATACGTACGGTGGCGCAGCCCCGCACGGCGGCGGCGCGTTCTCGGGCAAGGATCCGTCGAAGGTCGACCGCTCGGCGGCGTATGCCGCACGCTACGTGGCCAAGAACGTGGTGGCCGCCGGCCTGGCGCGCCAGTGCCAGGTGCAGGTGAGCTACGCGATTGGCGTGGCACGCCCGATCAACATCACGGTGTACACGGAAGGCACGGGCGTGATCCCGGACGAGCAGATCGCCAAGCTCGTGCAGGAGCATTTCGACCTGCGTCCGAAGGGCATCGTGCAGATGCTGGACCTGCTGCGCCCAATCTACGAAAAGACCGCCGCGTACGGCCACTTCGGCCGCGAAGAGCCGGAGTTCAGCTGGGAAGCCACCGACAAGGCCCTGCTGCTGCGCGAAGCGGCAGGCCTGGCCGGCGAGCCAACCAAGGCGTTCGCCTGAACCTGCGCTGCCGCACGGAAGAAACCGCCCCTCGGGGCGGTTTTTTTATGCCATCGAGCCATTGCGATCAGGCACGCGCGCCAGTGCCCCGGTACCGTATCGCCACCCGGGAGCCCAGCTTGACCCACGCCACCGCCACAGATCGCTACCTCGCCCGCATGCGCGCAGTGCTCGCGCACATCGACGCGCATCTCGACAGGGCGCTCGATGTGGCGTGGCGGGCCGAGGTAGCCGCGTTTTCGAAGTCCCACTTTCATCGGCAGTTCGCGCTGCTGTTCGCCATGAACGCCGGGCGCTATGTGCAGCTGTTGCGTTTGAAACGCGCGGCGTGCCAACGTGCGGGTACGCCACGGCACCCAACCCGTTGGCTAGCCTTTGCGCCCCCGATTGGAGCTGAGATGGCCGACATGGGGGCGCCACGCGGTTATGTCACAGCGTGATAGAATCCGCGCCACATTTTTTTGACTTTGGTGAAGCCTGGTCCGGGCAATCGCCGTCCGTCGACCATGTCCGCCTCACCGCTCCAACGCTCTGCCCTGCGCCGCTGGCTCCACAGCTTCGTCCCCGCTCCCGTCACGGTCCGCTGGCGCGAGCGTGTCCGCTCGGCTGTCGGCGCGCTCGTCGGCATCCTCTTTACCGGCACGATCATGAAGATGGTGCCGGGCGCATCGACGCTGATTCCGCTGCTGGTGGCACCCATGGGCGCGTCCGCCGTGCTGCTGTTTGCCGTGCCAGCCAGTCCACTGGCGCAGCCGTGGTCAATCATCGGCGGCAACCTGGTGGCGGCCACGGTGGGCGTGACCTTCGCGCTATTGGTGGACGACCCCGTCATCGCCTCCGCGCTGGCGATTTCCGCCGCCATCGCAGGCATGTTTGCGCTGCGCTGCGTGCACCCGCCCTCGGGCGCGGTGGCCCTCACCGCCGTGATCGGCGGCCCCGCCGTGCATGCACTCGGGTATCGCTTCGTCTGCGAGCCGATCCTGATCCAGTCGGCGCTGCTGCTGGTGGGCGCGCTGGTCTACCACGCCGCCACGGGCCATCGCTACCCGCACGCCCAGCGGCTGCCTGCTGCCGAGCGGACGCCCGCCACCGCGGGCTTCACCCGCGCCGACATCGTCGCCGCGCTGCGCCGCCAGAGCGAGCTGCTCGACATCGACCCCGAAGACATCGAGGCCGTGCTGCGCGAAATGCAGCTCCAGGCCTATACCCGCACGTTCCAGGCGCTGACCTGCGCCGACATCATGTCGCAGCCGGTGATTGCCGCCACACCGGGCACGTCCATTCCGCGTGCGCTGCAACTGCTGCGCCAGCACAGCATCAAGGCGTTGCCCGTGATCGACGGAGGACAACGCGTGATCGGCATCGTCACGCGTGCCGACCTGCTGGGCCTGAGCCCGCGTGACCTGCGGCAGACGCTGCGTCACTGGTTCAGCATCGGCACCCTCACGCCGCCGCGCGTGGCCGACCACATGAAGACGCACGTGCAGACCATTCCGGCCAGCGCGCCCATGTCGGAGCTGGTGCCGCTGTTTGCCAGCGCGGGACACCACCACATCCCCGTGATCGATACCGCCAGCCGGCTGGTCGGCATCATCACCGAGTCGGATCTGGTGGGCGGGCTGTATCGCCAGGCCAACATCGAGCCACGGGTGGCCTGAGCCGCGCGCGCCATCAAGCCGCGTCGATCGGCAAGGCGCGGAATACGTCAAGCTGCTCCGCAGCCGCCGCATACGCCACCAGCCGCGGATAGTCCGCCTCCGGCACGCGGTCGGGCACCATCAACTGGATGAAGCCCCACGCCACGGCCACCGTCACGCCAGCCTGCGTCAGTTCGCTTGCCGTCACCGGCAGCGGGGTCGCTTTCCATTCGGCCTCCAGCGCCTCCACTGCGGCCAGCAGCTGACTGTGCACGCGCTCCACCCACGGGGCGTGCACCTTCTCGGTCGGGCGCAGCTTGTGTTCGTAGACGATCTGCACCGCCTTCTCGCAGGCGGCCAATGCCAGGCCGATCACACGCAGCGCATGCTGGCGCGCGGCAATCGGGGCGGGCATCAGGCTGCGCCCGGCCAGCGCCTCGGCGTAATCGATGATGAGCGTCGAATCGATCAGCACCGTGCCGTCGTCGCAGACCAGCGTGGGCGCCTTCACCACGGGGTTGATGGCGCGGAACTGCTCGAAATGCCGGAAGACCGAGACCGACGCGTGCTCGAACGGCAGCCCGAGCAGCTTGAGCGAAATGGCCGTGCGACGCACGTAGGGGGAATCAAGCATGCCGATCAGCTTCATGGAATCTCCTGCGGGTTGAGCTGGTGGGTGGGAAGACAGACGCCACATGATAAGCAGCCCGGGTGGCACGGTTAAGCGGTTTCCATCCAAAATCGGGGGCTTGCGCCGATGAATCATCGGCCACATTTCAACAGCTACCGGAAGCCCGATGACACTGGACAACAAGGATTGGCTCATCCTCGAAGCCCTGCAGACCGATGCCAGACAGAGTCTGGCTGCGCTGGGCAAGCGCATCGGCCTGTCGCAGCCGGCGATGAGCGAACGCGTGCGCAAGCTGGAAGACGCCGGCGTCATCGAAGGCTACGGCGCGCGCGTCAACCTGCGCAGCGTCGGCGTCGGGCTGCAGGCCTACATCCACATCGAGACGACCCACGCGCATATCCGCCCATACCTGAAGCTGTTTGAAAACATGCCCGAGGTGCTGGAAGCCAGCCGCGTGACGGGTCAGCACTGCTTTATCGTGCGCTGCGCGCTTGCCGAGCCGGCCGACCTCGAACGCGTGGTGGACAGTCTTGCCGTACACGGTGCGGTGACGACCTCGCTGGTGCTCTCCACGCCTGTGGCCAAGGCGGTGACGATTGGCGCGGCCAAGGCGCAACGCCATCGCAAACCCGCCCGCTAGCACCGCACGCCCACCGTGCGGTAGCCTGGCCCTGGGCACGTTTCATGCGGTAACGCGCACGGCACCAACACCGTCGCGCTGTCACAAACGTGGCCAGCCATCCGTCTGGGGAATACATTCCCAGGCAACCCACGCGCACGGCCCCACGTCATGACCACACCGCCCCGTACCCACACCGCTGGCACCACCGGCACCACCCGCGCCACCCGCACCACCGGCATGCAGGACACCGCGTTCACCGCCGCGCGCCCGCGCCTGTTTGCGATCGCTTACCGCATGCTCGGCTCCCGCGCCGATGCCGAAGACGTGCTGCAAGACGCATGGATGCGCTGGCACCAGACCGACCCGTCGACACTGCAATCGGCCGAGGCGTGGCTGGTGACGGTGGTCACGCGCCTGTCGATCGACCGCCTGCGCGCCGCCAAGACCGAGCGCGAAGCCTATGTCGGCTGGTGGCTGCCCGAACCCCTGGTCGAGCCCGAAGCGGATACGCCCACACCCGAGAAGGCCGTGGAGCTGGCGGGCGACCTGTCGATGGCGCTGCTGTGGGTGCTGGAACGCCTGTCGCCCGAAGAGCGCGCCGCGTTTCTCATGCGGCAGGTGTTCGACCAGGACTACGCCGAGATTGCCGCGCTGCTCGGCAAGACCGAGGCCGCGTGCCGGCAGATGGTGCATCGCGCGTCCGACCGCGTGCAGCAGGAGCGCCCACGCTTCGATGTCTCGCACGATGCGCACCGCGACCTGCTCGCACGCTTTGCCGAGGCCTCGCGCACGGGCCAGCGCGACGCCATCCGCGCGCTCCTGGCCGACGACGCGCAGCTCGTGGGCGACGGCGGCGGCAAGGTGCCCTCCTTCACGCGCATCATCCAGAACGTCGAGCAGATCACCAAGATCTACTGCGAGCTCGTGCAGCACATGGGCGATGAGGTGCGCTACGTGCCTGCCCAAGTCAATGGCGAGCCGGGCCTGCTGCGCTATGTGGACGGCCAGCTGGAATCTGCGCAGTCGTTCGTGATCGAGAACGGACGCATCGTCGCCATCTACGTGGTGCGCAACCCGGACAAGCTGGCGCACGTCCACATCGGCGCATAAGCGCGGCAGAGAACATTCCGCCGGGCTGTCACAACGTGGCTGCGCCGCGCGTCTTGAGGATAGGGAGCCGCGCACTGCACGGCGGCTCCGGCATGCCACCCACCTCAAGGAGCCCCTCATGTCGCACGCGCCCCGCATTGCCTATTACCAACTCGCGCCCAAGGCCTTCAACGGCCTGCTGAACCTGTCGAACGCGCTGCGCAAGGATCTGCTCGGCGCCCGCCTGGTCGACCTCGTGCTGCTGCGCGTCTCGCAGATCAACGGCTGCGCGTTCTGCATCGACATGCACTGGCGCGACCTCATCAAGCTGGGCGAAGACCCGCGTCACCTGAACGCCGTGGCCGGCTGGCGCGAAGCGCCGTTCTTTACCGAGCGCGAGCGTGCCGCGCTGCGTTGGGCCGAGCTGGTCAGCGACACACCGCACAGCGACGCGAGCGACGCGGAATTCGCCAGGCTGCGCGAGCACTTCAGCGACGAGGAGATCGCTGAACTGAGCTTCGTCATCGTCGTCATCAACAGCTGGAACCTGCTGAACGTCAGCCTGCGCAACCCGGTGCCGATCAAGGTGCCGGCCGCCGAGGCCGCATAAGACATATCCGGCACATCCAGCACATCGGGCACATCCGGCGCGCGGCAACCGCGTCGCCAACCGCTGCAGACTGCACCATGCAAGGCGCTCCTGGAGCGCCTCTCTTCGCCATGTCGCGGCGTGGCATGAAGCGGCGCGCGCGGCATGTCTGCATCCGACAAGCCGATGGCACTGTCGGTCAATTGGCCTATGTCGCCGTGTGGGTACGGGTTTCTATCCTTCGGGAAAACGCGAGTCGAGGCTCGCCAATCCAGAACGAGGGGAAGCCATGGCCGAGCTGTCAATCGCCACCGCGCAACGCACCAGCGGCGCTCAGTTGCAACCGGCACCGGCCCCCACCCCTCATGCGCTTTCCGCGCATCGGCGTGCGGTTGGCCTGCATGGCGCCGCACTCGTGATGGCCGCCTCGCTTTCGCTGGGGCTCACGGCCTGCGGCGGCGGCGACGATACCGGCACGGGCGCGACCCCGCCCACTTCCAACACCACGCCGGCCCCGACACCGTCTCCCTCACCGACACCGACGCCCACACCGACGCCCGCTCCGTCGCCCGCACCGGCTCCCGCGCCTGCCCCCGCACCCACGTACACGATTGGCGGCACGGTGAGCGGACTGAGCACGGGCACCTCCGTCACGCTGCTGAACAACGGCGGCGATGCCGTCACCGTCAATGCGGATGGCAGCTTCCAGTTTGCGACGGCGCTGGCGCAAGGTGCCGCCTATGCGGCCACCGTAGGCACGCGGCCCGCCGGGGAGAACTGCACTGTCACCAACGGCAGCGGCACGGTCGGCACCGCCAACGTGACCAACATTGCCGTCACCTGTGCGCCGCGTCCGCTGTTTGCGTATGCCGTCAATTCCAACGACGGTACCGTCTCGGCCTTCACGCTGGACCTGACCACCGGCATGCCCACGGCCATCGGCGCGACGCCGGTGCAGGTCGGGCAAGGGCCACTGTCGCTCACCGTAGACCCGGCGGGCAAGTATGTGTACGTGGCCAATGCAGCGGACAGCACCATCACCACGCTGGCCATCAACGCCGAGACCGGCTTGCTGAGCGTGGTCGGCGCGCCCACCGCTACCGGCATCCAGCCCTACAGCATTGCGCGCACGCCCAGCGGCACGTTTGCGTACACGGCCAACTTTGGCGACAACACGCTATCGGCCTTCTCGGTGGATACGGGCACCGGTGCGCTCACGGCGCTCGCGCCCATCACAGCCGGCAACAACCCGTACACCGTCGTCGTCAATAGCACGGGCACCGTCGCCTACGTGGTCAACGCCGACACCGCCAACACCAACGGCACCGTCATGGCGTTTGCCATCAACGGCACCACGGGCGGCCTCACGCAGGTGGGCAGCACGATCACCGCCGGCAGCGTGCCGCAATTCATCGCCCTCACGCCCAATGGCAGCTTTGCCTACGTCGCCAACTCCGGAGACAACACGCTGGGCGTGTACAGCATCGGCACCAATGGCGCGCTCACGGCATCGGGAACGCCCGTGTCGACCGGCACCGGCAGCAACCCCTACTCCATCGCGATCTCGCCGTCGGGCACCTTCCTGTACGAAGCCAACGTGCTCACCAACAACGTGAACGTGTTCGCCATCAACCCGGCCAACGGTGCGCTCACGCTGGTGCAGACGGTCACCACGGGCGCCGCCCCCGTCACGATCCTGATCAACCCCGCCGGCACGTTCGCCTACGTGGTGAACGCCGTGGACAACACCGTCACCGCGTACAGCATGGACGCCACCACCGGCAAGCTGACCGCCGTGCCCAGCGGATCGGCCGCCACCGGCAACATCCCGCGCGGCATGGCGATCGTGGCCGTGCCGTAACGCCGGGAGGCAGGGCCGATTGCCCGGACGCATGAAAAAGCCCCTCGCCATGGCGAGGGGTTTTTTATGCAGACCGACAGCGCAGGCAACGCCCACGCCGTCAGCGCATGTCACACATCAATGGCAGACGTCGACTTCACCTTGCGGCGCAGCTCGTATTTCTGGATCTTGCCGGTGGACGTCTTGGGCAGCGGCCCGAAGAACACCGCCTTGGGCACCTTGAAGCCCGCGAGCAGCGTCTTGCAGTGGGCGATGAGGTCTTCTGCGGTGGCGGTGGCGCCGTCCTTGAGTTCAACGAAGGCGCAGGGCGTTTCGCCCCACTTGGCGTCCGGCTGGGCGACCACGGCGGCGGCCAGCACGGCGGGGTGGCGGTACAGCGCGTCTTCCACCTCCACGCTGGAGATGTTCTCGCCGCCGGAGATGATGATGTCCTTGCTGCGGTCCTTGATCTTGATGTAGCCGTCGGGCATGCAGACGCCCAGATCGCCGGTGTGGAACCAGCCGCCGGCAAACGCCTCGCGCGTGGCCTTCTCGTTCTTGAGGTAGCCCTTCATGCAGATGTTGCCGCGGAACATGATTTCGCCAATGGTTTCGCCATCGGCCGGCACGGGCTGCATGGTCTCGGGGTCGAGCACCGCCACCTGCGATTGCAGGTGATACCGCACGCCCTGGCGCGCCTTCATGGTGGCGCGGTCGTGCTCGGGCAGCGTGCGCCATGCGTCCTGCTCGGCACAGACGGCGGCGGGGCCGTACACCTCGGTCAGGCCGTAGACGTGCGTCAGCTCAAAGCCCATGGCTTCCATTTGCGCCAGCACGGCGGCGGGCGGCGGCGCACCGGCCACCATGCCGCGCACCGGCCCGCGCAGGCCCTCGCGCCACGACGGCGGCGCGTTCACCAGCGCGGTGTGGACGATGGGCGCGGCGCAGTAGTGCGTCACGCCCTCGTCGCGCATGAGGTCGAACACCAGCTTCGGCTCGAACTTGCGCAGGCAGACATTCACGCCTGCGCGCGCCGCGATCGTCCACGGGAAGCACCAGCCGTTGCAGTGGAACATCGGCAGCGTCCAGAGATAGACCGGATGCTTGGGCAGATCCCACTCCAGGATGTTGGACACCGCATTGATGGTCGCGCCGCGATGGTGGTAGACCACGCCCTTCGGGTCGCCCGTGGTGCCCGAGGTGTAGTTGAGCGCAATCGCATCCCACTCGTCGGCCGGCATCTGCCAGGCGTAGTGCGGGTCGCCCGAGGCCAGGAACGATTCGTAATCGGTGTCGCCAAACGGCTCGGCTTGCGGGCCCAGGGCGTCGTGCACGGCAATCACCTTCAGGCCGGGAATCTCCAGCGCCATCTGGCGGGCCACGTCGGCAAACTCGGTGTCGGCCAGCAGCACGCGGGCCTCGCCATGACGCAGCATGAAGACCAGGTTGGCGGCATCCAGGCGGATGTTCAGTGCGTTGAGCACGCCGCCCGCCATCGGCACCCCGAAATGGGCCTCCACCATGGCCGGCGTATTGGGCAAGAGCGCCGCCACCGTGTCGCCCCGGCCCACGCCGGCCAGCGACAGCGCACTGGCCAGGCGGCGCGCGCGGGTGTAGGTGTCGCGCCAGTTCTGGCGCACCGGGCCATGCACGATGGCCAGGCGGTCGCCATAGACCTCCGCCGCGCGGACCAGGAACTCAATGGGGCTGAGCGGAACGAAGTTGGCCGCGTTGCGGGCCAGGCCGCTTTCAAAATCGGTGGGCATTGCTGTGTCTCCGTGCGTCGGGCGCTGTCGCTTTTTATTACGCAAAGCTATCATCGGGCAGCTCCCGCACTCTGTCACCTGGATGACAAACCGCCCGCCAACCCGCGCCACACCAAGGCTGACGGGTTTCTTACAAAGCGGCGGCAGAGCCCCACGCGCCCGTTCCACCATTTGATTGTGTGCCCGCCCTTGCCATGACCACACCCAGCGCCCTGACGCCCGCCACGCAGTTGCCAGGCCACGCGTGGTTTACCGCGCTGGCGCCCGAACACCAGGCGCTGGCCGCCCGCGAAACCCTGCTGCAGGCGTTTGAGCCCGGCGCGTTCATCGCCCGGCGCGGCGAGCCCTCGCGCTACTGGATCGGCGTCGACAGCGGGCTCATCAAGCTGGCGGTGTACACGTCGGATGGGCGCGGCTGCACGTTCTCGGGCGTGCCCGCCGGCGGCTGGTGCGGCGAAGGCAGCGTCATCAAGCGCGAAGACCGCCGCTATGACGTGATTGCCGTGCGCGCCTCGCACGTGCTGCTGGTGCCCGAGCCGGTGTTCAACACGCTGCTGGCGCAAAGCCTGCCGTTTGCCAGCTTTGTGGTGCGCCAGCTGAACGAACGCATGGGCCAGTTCATTGCCACCGTGCAGAACGACCGCCTGCTGAGCGCCGATGCGCGCGTGGCGCAAGCGATTGCGCAGTTGTTTCACCCCGCCCTGTATCCACGCACGAGCGCTGTGCTGGAGCTGTCACAGGAAGAGATCGGCCTGCTGACGGGGCTGTCGCGCCAGCGCGTGAACCGCGCACTGCAGCGGCTGGCCGAAGGCGGCATGATCACGCAGTCGTACCAGACCATTCGCGTGACCGACCTGGAGCGGCTGCGGCTGTTCGGGTTGTCCGAGCTGTAAGCGACGCGGGCGGGGCCTGCCGCACACTGTCACCCGAGCGACATTGCCCTTGTTGCGGGTAGACATAGAATCCTGCGACAGTAGCGCGCCTTGTCGCTTGTCTGCCTGCTTGCCCGTCGCGTTTCCACCTCATGCCACTCACCAGCCGCGCCCACGTCCGACTCTTGCGCCTGCGCTTTCCGTTTGCGGTGAGCGTGCAGGCCGAGCAGGGCACCGCCTGCCTGCGCGATGCCAACGGCCGCCGCGAGGTGCGCCCGGGAGACCCGTTTGTGGTGCCCGCCTTCGCGCATTTCGGTTGCGAGATCCCGGGCACCGTGTGGCAGCCGTGCGCCATCACCTTCAAGGCCGTGCCCGACGCGGGCTGCCCGCGCATGGCCGCCATCCAGCATGACAAACCCTGGGCCCGCGCACTGGCCACGCTGGTGTTTGAACACCCGGCGCAGGCGTGGAACGCAGCGCTGCTGAGCGAGTGCTGGCAAGCCTGCCCGCGTCAGGTGCGCGCGCGCCTGTTTGCCGAAGGTGAAGCGCTGCATGCGCTGGTGCGCGAACAGCGCGCCGCCTGGGCGCTGTACCGGCTGGCCGCGCTGGACGCCGACGATGCGGCCCAAACGGAAGCGATGCAGGCGCTCGCCCGGCGGGCCGGCCTGCGGACCGTGCGCACATTGAACGAAACCTGCGCCAGCCTGTTCGGCGTCGAACTCAACGCCTTGGCAGCGACAAACGCTGAAGCCTTGCGGGCGACAGGGCATGCCAGCCCGGCGGCCTGGGCCAGTTGGCACTCACCGTCTGCCTTGGCGGTGTAGGCGATGGACTACCACCGCACGCTCAGCGGCTGCGGCATCCAACTGTTCTGGATAGACCAAATCGACCACGGTAGCAGATCGACCAGCACGTCAACCGTCCTGTGATGCACCTTCAGGTGCCGAGCACCGTCCTGAGCGGCACGGCGCTCCAACAGCCCTTCGCGCATCAGGAACGTCCCACGCAACGTCTCGATGGAAGTGTTCTTCATCTGGGCCCAACGCTGAATAACGGCTCGCAGCAAGCTGTCGGACAGCGCAAGCTCAGACTCGGTCGGCGCGTCTTCA
>JAGWNU010000095.1 GCA_028871175.1 Burkholderiaceae bacterium
TGCCACCTCGACCAGCCCATGCCCGACGGCATGCGCATGGCGGACGACTTCTTCACCGGCACGCGCGCTGCCGTCTGCGGCGGCACGACGACGGTCATTCCATTTGCGGCGCAAGAGAAGGGTGCCTCGCTCAAGGCGGCGGTGGCCGATTACCATCGCCGCGCGGAAGGCCGCGCCGTGGCAGATTACGGCTTCCATCTGATCGTTGCCGATCCGACGCCCGACGTGCTGCAGCGTGAACTGCCGGAGCTCATCCGCCAGGGCTACACATCGTTCAAGGTCTACATGACGTATGACGACCTGAAACTGTCGGATCGCGAAATGCTGGCCGTGCTGGACGTGGCCAAGCAGAACAACGCGCTCGTGATGGTGCACGCGGAAAACGCCGACTGCATCTCGTGGCTGACCGAGAAGCTGGTCGGCGAAGGCCGCATCTCGCCGCGCTTCCACGGCTTTGCGCGGCCCGCGGCCGTGGAACGCGAGGCCACGCACCGCGCCATCACGTTCGCTGAACTTGTCGACGTGCCGATCCTGATCGTGCATGTGTCGGGCAAGGAGGCCATCGAGCAGATCCGCTGGGCGCAGGGGCGCGGGCTGCAGATCCTGGCCGAGACGTGCCCGCAATACCTTTACCTGACCGCCGAAGACATGGGCCTGCATGGCGACCACGGATATGAAGGCGCCAAGTGCGTCTGCAGCCCGCCGCCGCGTGACCCGGAAAACCAGGCCGCCGTGTGGCGGGCGCTGGCCGGCGGTGTCTTCAGCGTGTTCTCATCCGACCACGCGCCGTTCAACTATGACGACCCGCAAGGCAAGAAGCTTGGCGGGCAGGCGCAGCCGTTCGACCATATTCCGAATGGCGTGCCCGGCATCGAAACGCGCCTGCCGCTGCTGTTTGACGGCATTGCGCGCGGCAGGCTGTCGTTGCACCAGTTTGTCGAGTTGACCTCGTATCGTCCGGCGCGCCTGTATGGCTTGTATCCGCGCAAGGGCACCATCGCCGTGGGCGCCGATGCCGACATCACGCTGTGGGACCCGGAACGCCGCGTGCGTATCACCAACAGCGCACTGCATCACGCCGTCGACTACACGCCGTACGAAGGCATCGAGGTGACGGGCTGGCCGGTGCATTGCTTCTCGCGTGGCGAGATGCTCGTCGAGAACGGCAGGTACCTCGACCCGGCGCCGGGGCGTGGGCAGTTCCTGGCGGCCGGCGCGCCGTCTCTGGTCTGATCTTCAGGGTTTCATCATGCGTATTCTGGTCGTCAATCCCAACATTTCCGAGAGCGTGACGGCGCTGATCCAGGCTGAGGCGCAGCGTTCGGCTTCTGCCGGCACCACGCTCACCATGGCGACGGCGCCGTTTGGCGTGGCCTATATCGAAACGCGTTTCGAGGCGTTGGTGGGTGGCTACGCTACTGCCTGCGTGGTGGCCGAGCACCATGGCCAGTTCGACGGTGTGGTCGTTGCTGCGTTTGGTGACCCGGGCCTGGCCGGGATCAAGGAACTGTGCAGCGTGCCGGTGGTTGGCATGACCGAGGCCGCGCTGGCCAGCGCGTGCCTGCTCGGACAGCGCTTTTCCATCATCGCGATTTCGCACCGCATCGAGGCCTGGTACCGCGAGTGCGTGGCCGCCAATGGGTTGTCGTCAAGGCTGGCAAGCGTGCGTTCGTTGCAGCAGCCCTTGCGGGATATCGGAAGCGTGCAGGAAGACCATGCGGCCCGCCTGGAAGCGCTCAGCCTGCAGGCCGTGCGCGAGGACGGTGCCGACGTCATCATCGTGGCCGGCGCGCCGCTTGCGGGGCTGGCCCGCACGCTCAAGGACCGCATTCCCGTGCCGGTGGTGGACGGCGTGTCCAGCGCCATTCGTCATTGCGAGAGCCTGGTCGCGCTGGCACCGTCGGGCGCAACGGAAGGGAGCTTCGCGCGTCCGCCACGCAAGGACAATCGCGGGCTGCCTGCGGCGTTGGCGGCGCTTCTGGCGTAAGCGCGGCATGCCGGGGCCGCGACAGCGGGCCCGCAGCCGGCGCACGGGAGGCGATGCGCTATCCTCGGCGGATCGCCCTCCGTTACCGATCATGTCGCTCCGCGCACTGAGAACGCTTGTCGCCATCGCCCGCCACCGGACATTCGCTCGTGCCGGCGAAGCCGTCGGGCTCACGCAGTCTGCAGTAAGCCTGCAGGTCAAGGCACTGGAGGCGGCGTTCAACGTGCGTCTGTTCGATCGCTCGCGTCGCGAGCCATCGTTGACCGAGGCGGGCCGCATCTTGCTCGCCCAGGCCGAGCAGATCCTGTCACTGTACGACCGCATTCCGGACGCGTTAAGCGATGAGAAAGCGCTGGTCGGCCGCTTGCGCATCGGCGCCATCCACACCGCGTTGGCCGGCCCGCTGCCCGATGCGCTGCTGGCCCTGCGACGCCAGCATCCGGGCCTGCGCGTGCACGTTGCGGCGGGGTTGTCCGCCGAGCTGGCGCAACGGGTGGTCGACGGTGAACTGGATGCCGCCATCACTTCGCATCCGGTACGTCCGTATCCGGCCGATCTGGTCTGGTCGACACTGTATGAAGACCGCTTCTGGTTGCTCGCGCCGCCGCAGTACGCCGGGCACGATGCGCGCACGCTGCTGACCGACCTGCCTTTCATCCGCTTTGACGCCCAGGCGTGGGCCGGCCGCATGATCGCCTCCGAACTTCGGCGGCTTGGCATCCGTGTTCGCGAAGAGATGGTGCTCGACAGCAAGGAAACGATCGTACGCATGGTGGCCAGCGGCCTGGGTGCGGCGGTGGTGGCGCTGTCCGATTCGGTGCTGACGCAGTTGCCACCGATCGTGCGGCTGCCATTCGGTCAACCGCAGATGCGCCGGGCGGTCGTCCTGCTCGAGCACCAGTCCCGCCCTGCGCAACGCTTGACGCAGGCATTGGCCGAAGCCGTGGTGGCGTCTGACATGAGTATTTCTCGTTGATCGGCTGATAAATCAAAATTATTCCTGCTGCCACGGCGTGATAGCTTGGCGGGGTTTCATCCTCGCCCCCGCCTTGCCATGCTGTCGTCCCTGTCTTCCTTGCTTGCATCTGCCCTTGCAGGAGCGCGGCGATGACCGCCGCGATTCTTCTGGCGCTCGCGCCGGTGGCCCTCCTGGTCGCGCTCGGCTACGGGCTGCGGCATACCGGCTTCATTGCCGACGCCTTCTGGCCCCAGGCAGAAAGGCTTTGCTACTACATCCTGCTGCCTGCGCTGTTCATGCACGGCCTGGCCAGCGCCCATCTGCAGGCGCTGCCCGTGCTGCCCCTGGCGGCCACGCTGATTGCCGCAACAGTGGTCGTCGCCGTGGCCCTGATGCTGGCGCGGCGCTGGATACCGATTGACGGTGCGGGTTTCACGTCGGTGTTCCAGGGGGCCGTGCGCTTCAACAACTATGTCGGCGTCTCGCTGGCGGCTGGGATGTTCGGTACCCGGGGCGTTGCGCTGGCCGCCGTGTGCAACGCGGCCATCGTGCCGACCGTCAACCTGCTCTGTGTGCTGGTGTTTGCGCGGCATGGTTCCGTGCGGTTCGGCGGCTGGGCGCTGGTGCGGCAGATCGTGACGAACCCGCTGGTCGTGGCCTGCGCGATCGGCATTGGCATGCAGGCCAGCGGCGTGCAGGTGCCCGCGCTGGTGGAACCCGCCGTGCGCGCGCTGGGCGCAGCGTCGATGCCGTTGGGGCTGCTCTGCGTGGGTGCTGCGCTCAACTTCAGCGGTGTACGCGGATGGGCGCATCCTGTGATGGTCTCATCGGCCGTCAAGTTTCTGGCCATGCCGGTTCTTACGCTTGCCGTGGGTCACGCCCTGGGGTTGACCGACGTTGCGCTGACGGTGGCCTTGCTGTTCCAGGCGCTGCCGACGGCATCGTCGTCCTACATCATGGCCCGCCAGCTCGGCGGTGACGCGCCGCTCATGGCGGGCATCACCGCTGCCCAGACGGTGCTTGCCGCTGCGGCCATGCCGGCGGTGATGACCGTGCTCGTGCTCGTCTACGGTCTGCCTCAGGCGTAACGGTCAGGACGGTGCGTCAGACGCACTTGAGGCAGCGCACGGCCGGCATGTCGTGAACGGCCACGGCGTCGGGTCAAGCGGGCCGCGCAATCCGCCGGATCAGGGGCGCCGTACCACGCGAGGTGGCCGCCTGCCGAGCGCGCGATGCGCCGTTTGCCCATCGCGCAGGACGATTGGCGGCCTGGCGGCCGTGGCGCAACGCTGCCACGACGTCAAGCGCCATAAGCCCGTAGCCGTTCGAGGCTCACCACCGTCACGCCGCCGTATTCGAGCCGCACCACGCCGTCCTTCTCGAGCGCCTTCAACGACTGGTTGGCCACCTGCCGTGTCATGCCGGAGAGCAGGCCGAGTTCTTCCTGCGTGATCTCCAGGTGATCGCCCGCACCGGGGTAGAGCACCGGGTTGAACAGCGAGGCAATGCAGCGTGCCAGCCGGGGCGTGGCGTCAAGCAGGCGGTCGTATTCGAGCAGTGCCATGAAGTGCCCGAGCCGCTCGTTGAGTTGCTTCACCAGGAAGCGGTTAAAGGCGACGCTGTTGTCGACCAGCCACATGAAGGTGGGGCGGTCCATGAAGGCCATGCGGGTATCGCGCAGCGCGACGATGTCGTAGCGGCGCGGCTCGTTCTTGAGCACCGTGCCCTCGCCAAACCAGCCGCCGGCCGGTACCCCGGTGAACGTGACGCTGCGCCCCTCGGGCGATACCGTGCCGATCTTGATGAGGCCCGTGACCACGCCGGTCCAGCTTTCCAGCAGCGTGTTCTTCGGGCAGATGCACGCACCGCGGGCGTAAGCCTTTTCGACGATGCCGGCGCAGGCGCGGTCAGCTTCGTCGGCAGGCAGCTCGATCGACCACGCGGCGATGTGTGCGAGGCGCGCGCGGCTGATGCCGGGGCGCGCGTTCGTGTCCAGTTCAGCCACGCTGGATGCCCACTGGCAGCGTGCTGACGCGCCGGACCTCCGGCGTGGCGAGCCAGTCCGTGTGCAGGCACTGCAGGAACATGTCGGTCGCGTCTTCGCCCCAGAAGAGTTCACCGTGGTGGGCGAGGGTGGGGACGCCGAAGACGCCGAGCGCGAGCGCGGCTTCGGTGTGCTGGCGCAGGGCATCCTTCACGGCCGGATCTTCGATGGCGCTCGCGCCCTCCGGGTACCCCACTGCCGCGCACAGCGCTGCAAAACCCTCGGGCGAGGCAACGTCGTTTCCGTCGCGCCAGATGTGCCGGAACACCGCGCGCACGGCATCGAGCGTCCCGCCCATCGCGATCGTCAGTCGCAGCGCCTTGATCGGATTGAACGGGTGCGCCGGCGGCATGCGGAACGGAATGCCCAGCTGCTGCGCCCGGAACAGCGCATGCCGATACGTGAAGACGCGCTTCGGGCTGATTTCCGCCGGGCCGCGCTGCCCCCAATGATTCAGGATCGCGCCCAGCACTACCGGACGCGGATGCACGACCATGTCATGGCCCTGCTGCAGCCGATCGAACTGCTCGAGCTGCAGGTACGCAAACGGCGAGATGACATCGAAGAACCAATCGACGGTGGTGGACATGGAGTCTCCTCAGGCAGCGTGTATCTGCAGCAGCGGCGCCAGGGTGAAGGGCGCTGCGGTCATGGCGCGAATATCATCGAGTGTCGCATGCGACAGGATTTCGCGCAGTACGAGCCCCCCGTCCGTCACGTCGAACACGGCGTGCTCCGTCACGATGACCTTCACACAGCCCTGGCCGGTGAGCGGCAGCGTGCAGCGCGGCAGGATCTTCGAGTTGCCATGCTTGTCGGTGTGCGCAAGCGCTGCGATCACCTTGCGCGTGCCGTAGCACAGGTCCATCGCTCCGCCGATGCCGGGCCACCATTTGCCGTCGCGCTGGCAGGCCCAGTTGGCGAGATTGCCGAGCGCATCGACCTGCAGGGCGCCGAGAATGGTCACGTCGATATAGCCATTGCGCATCGCGCCGAGCGACGTGGCGAGGTCCATGAGGGCGGCGCCGGGCATCAGGGTGATGGGCTCGCACCCGGCGTTGGTGAGGTCGCTGTCGATGGCATCCAGGCCGGGGCGTCCGCCAAAGCCAAAGGCGCCATTCTCGGTGTGGAAGATGACACCGGCCTCGGCATCCAGGTAGTTGGCCGTGAGCGTCGGAATGCCAAGGCCGAGGTTGACGACTTCTCCGGGGCGCAGCTCCAATGCGCAGCGCGCGGCGATGCGTTGCTTGGGGTGATCGGGCAGGGCTTGCATGGCGGTCTCCTTGATCGCTCGCTGGGGTGCGGTCATGCTTGCGCGGCAGCAGGCAGGCGGCCGAGCTTGGTCCAGTGTTGCCGGTAGAGCGCGTGCTGGTCTTCCAGCGTCAGGCCCTGCACCACGGCGTTGACGAATACGCCCGGGCAGCCGACCCGTTCTGGCGGAATCGCGCCCACTTCCACGATCTCGTTCACTTCAACGATGGTGTAATCGCCCGCCATGGCGATGTCGCGCTGGTTCTGCAGCGCCGTGCCGCGAAACTCGACGTTGCCGAACGTATCGGCGCGCCAGCCCTTGATGATCGAGACGTCTGCGCGCAGGGGCGGCTCCACGAAGCACGTCATGCCGTCAACGCTGATCGTCGGCTTTGGCCCGCCGCGCGCCGGGAACATCCCCGGGTGGTCAAGGATGCCCACGCCCACCGGCACGAGGGCGCCGCCCAGTCCCAGCGCACCCGCGCGCACTTTTTCGGCCCAGGTGCCCATGGGGAAGAACTCGGCCACGCGCACCGCGTCGGTCAGATACGCCCGGGTGGATTCGTCCGTGGTGCCGACGTGCGTGCCGATGAACTCGGCGAGCTGGCCAGACGCAAACAACTTCGCCTTGAGAAAGCCGCCGCGCAGTCCCGGCGTGTTGGTGATGAGCGTGAGGCGGTCGGTGCCGCTGGCGAGCAGGGCCTCGATGCAGCAGGCTGGCTCGCCGGCGCCCACGAATTCGCCCAGCATCAGACGGCTGCCGCTGCGGACGTGGGCGACGGCCTCGTCCACGGAAAGGACCTTGTTGGCGTAGCGCATGGTGTCTCCTGTCGTGGCCGGTCGTGCGGACATTCCGGGCCGGCCTGCGGCGCAGTGTAGGAGTGGCGTTTTCGGGGCGATGTCTTCTGCATGACATTTGCTTCGTAAGGTTTGGTCAAGGGCGTCCTATATAGTTGTGAGGCCGTACGAACCATGCTGCACTGCGGTTGTCGCGCCCGGGCCGGGCAGGCCCATTCCCCGATCGATCCCACCCGCACTTCGTTTTCAGGACCGCATGCACGTAGACACCCCCCTCATCTCGACCATCATCGGTGGCCTGGTGCTGGCCTTTGTCTTCGGCACCGTTGCGCAGCGTTTGCGGCTGCCGCCGCTGGTGGGCTATCTGGTGGCGGGCGTGCTGGCCGGGCCGTTCACCCCCGGCTTCGTGGCCGACCAGAGCCTCGCGCCCCAACTGGCCGAGCTGGGCGTGATCCTGCTGATGTTCGGTGTCGGTCTGCATTTCTCGATGAAGGAACTGCTGGCCGTGAAGGCCATCGCCATTCCGGGCGCCATCGGCCAGATTGCGCTCGCCACGCTCATGGGCATGGGCCTGGCGTGGCTGCTGGGCTGGGATTGGGGCCCCGGGCTGGTGTTCGGGTTGGCACTGTCGGTGGCGAGTACCGTGGTGCTGCTCAAGGCGCTGGAAGATCGCGGCATCGAGCATTCGCACGAAGGCCATATCGCCGTGGGCTGGCTGATCGTCGAAGATCTGGTGATGGTCGTGACGCTGGTGTTATTGCCGGCACTGGCCGGCGCCTTGGGCGGTGCCGGCAGCACGGCCGCCAGCGTATGGGAGATTGCCAGGGTGCTGGCGATCACGCTCTCGAAGGTGGTCGCCTTTGCCGCGCTGATGCTCGTGGTCGGCCGTCGCGTGGTTCCGTGGATGCTCGAGCGCATCGTCATGACGGGCAGCCGTGAACTGTTCCGCCTGGGTGTACTGGCCACCGCGTTGGGTGTCGCCTATGGGGCAACGGTCCTGTTCGGTGTGTCGTTCGCGCTGGGTGCGTTCTTTGCGGGCATGGTGCTGGCCGAGTCGGAGTTCAGCCAGCGCGCCGCGGAAGAATCGCTGCCGCTGCGCGATGCGTTTGCGGTGCTGTTCTTCGTGTCGGTGGGCATGCTGTTCGACCCGCGTGTGCTGGTTGAAGACACCTGGGCGGTGCTGGGCACGGTGCTGATCGTGGTCGTGGGCAAATCGCTGGCGGCGTTCGGGGTGGTGCGTGCGTTTGGCCACGGCAATCGCACGGCGCTGACGATCTCCGCCAGCCTCGCGCAGATCGGCGAGTTCTCGTTCATCCTGATTGGCCTGGGGATCGGGCTGGAAATCCTGCCGGTGCGCGCACGTGGGCTGCTGCTGGCGGCGGCGATCCTGTCCATCCTGTTGAATCCGCTGATGTTCGGCCTGATCAACCGGATCAAGCGCGAAGTGGCGGCAGAGCCGGCAGCAACGGACTGACGCCCTACGCTTGTTACCCAACCCCGAATCTTTCGTAGCGAGGAGTGTTCATGGGCAATCTGAGTATCGGAGTGATCGTCGGCAGCCTGCGCAAGGCGTCGTTCAACCGCCAGCTCGCGCACGCGCTGGTCGGCTTGTTGCCGTCAGGGGTGGAGGCCAGGTTTATCGAGATCGGCGATCTGCCGCTCTACAACCAGGACCTGGACGGCAACCTGCCCGAGCCCGTGCAGCGTTTCAAGGCCGGAGTGGCTGGCGTGGACGCCGTGCTGTTTGTGACGCCGGAATACAATCGCGGCATGCCGGGCGTGCTGAAAAATGCGATTGACTGGGGTTCGCGACCCTACGGCCAGAGCGTGTGGGGCGGCAAGCCGGCGGGCGTTGCCGGTGCCTCGCCGGGTGCGATCGGCACGGCGTTGTCGCAGGCGCAGTTGCGCAATGTGCTCTCGGCCGTAGGCGTGAAGGCTCTGCCCTTGCCGGAGGTGTTCTTCCACTTTGCGGGAGAGCCCTTCGATGCGCAGGGCCAGGTGGTGGACGCGCACACGCGCCGGTTTCTGCAGGGGTTCGTGGACCGATTCGTTCAGTGGGCTGCAGAGAGCCGCGCGTAGGGCGCGCCTTGCGAATCGATCAACCGGGGGAATTCAGGGCCGGGCGGGAAGGGGGCTTCCCGCTCGGCCGTTTTGCTTCTGGGCCGCGCGTTCAGGCCAGGAATGCGGCGGCGCTGATGAGCCAGCCGGCTGCAACGCAGCTTGCGATCCAGGCAGCCATGACGGCGCCGATATCCAACCATTTCATGATTGTTCTCCTTACAACACTTGCAATGCATGTCCAGGCAATCGATGTCTGAACAACTGTCACGAAGTTTAGGTGTTGCAATGCGGAAGAACAATATGGCGGGAGGTGAACAGACTGTTCCAAAGGTAACAACAAATTTCAGCCCTTGCGTGGCGTGGGCCGCGCTTGGCGCCTGCCACGTGACGGCCTGGGAGTGGCGTTGTTGCGCTGCAACAATAATGCTCTCGCGCGACCTGTTCAGCGTGGGCGAAAGGTAGTGGCGACGGCGTCGGCAAATCGCGCCTCGTCGACAAAGTCAGGCTCGCCATGGCCGGCGGTGCCGAAGACGCGCAGGAGATACACCGCGCCATGTCCGAAGAACGCGTACCCGCGCACCGTGGCCGTCCGGTCTTCCCGCGTGCGCCACTCGCCTTCCCAGTAGATCAACGAATGTCCTCCCAGCGATCGCAGTGCCGGCGATTTGCCCCGGACAAGACGGACCGCCCACGCGGGGCAGTCATCATGCACACGCGATTCCATATGGTTGAGCAGGATGGCCAGATCACGATGGCGCAGGGTCTCCAGATACGCCGGCGTGCCGTCGGGAAAACTGGATCTGCGTACTGTCACCAGCCCGAAGGCTTCCGATGGCGCCGCCTGTTGCGCCAAGACCAGGCGGGAAGGCCCGAACGGTGAAGCGATGATCGCGGCAACGCCGGGGATGGGCGCGTCGGGGCCCAAACGCAGCGGACCCCAGCCACGCGGCAGCGCGAGTGTCGCGCCGTCGTCAATGCGCAAGGTGACGGGATTGGCCAATCTGGGCGCGGCCGCAATGGGCACGGTCCACGCCAGCACGACGAGCGCGAGCCACAGCGCCGCCCGTGTGGGGCGGACGCGCTGGCGATACGTCCTCGTCTTCAATGGCGCCACGCGTTGGCTCCTGGCAGAGAAAGCAGGGGGAGGCGACCACGGTTGGCGAGCGATTGACTGTATGTGCACATGTCTCCTGCCAGCAAAGCCGGTGCCTACGCTGTCAGCAGGCGCTCCATCCCCCGGTCACAACATATCGACTTGCGCGCGTGCACGCCATCGACGCTTGGTGGGGTATCGAACGGACGAGTCCGGCGCGGCTGGCTCTATCACGCCCCGCCACCGTGGCTCTTTTCACAGGGCCACGTGGTTGGGTAGGGTGACGTTTGGCCGCTGTCCCCATCGACATCCCTACGCACTTGCATGACCTCCACCACGATTAACCCCTGTCAGCAGCCCATCGGCGTGCCGTTGCCCGACTGGAGAGCGCGGCCCGTGCCGCCGCACGCGCCGTTGGCCGGTCGCTATTGCCGGCTGGAACCGCTGGATGCCGCCCGCCATGCCACTGCATTGTTCGAGGCATTCCGCCAGGCGGACGACGGCCGCGACTGGACCTACCTGACGGAAGGACCATTTGCCGATGCAGACGCGCACCGCGCTTATGTCGAACGCATCGCGGCGCGCCGTGATCCTTTGCAGTATGCCGTGATCGACGCACGGACCGATCGCCCGGTCGGGACATTGGCCCTGATGCGCATCACCCCTGAGCATGGGGTGGTCGAAGTGGGGGCCGTGACGTTTTCGCCCCGGTTACAGCGCACACCAGCTTCGACAGAGGCGCAGTTCCTGCTGATGAAGCATGTGTTCGATGACCTCGGCTATCGGCGCTACGAGTGGAAATGCGACAGCCTGAACGCACCGTCACGGCAGGCCGCGCTACGGCTCGGCTTTCAGTTCGAAGGGATCTTCCGGCAGGCGGTGGTCTACACGGGGCGCAGCCGGGACACCGCATGGTTTTCGATCATCGATGCCGAATGGCCCCGGCTGCGGACGGCGTTCGAGCGGTGGCTGGCGCCGGAGAACTTTGGCGGGCAGGGGCGCCAGCGCATGTCACTGAACGCGCTGCGTCCGTCCTAGTGTTCACGCTCCGGTTCCGCTCACGCCTTCTCGTGGGGTAGCGCGCAAGCGCCGGTTCCCGTTGCTTCGACTTCAGGCCCGTTGAGTGCGCCCGATACGGAAGCGGCACCGGCGATCACGCCGGGGGCTAGGCATCGAGCCCGGACGCATCGGCATACATGCCACGCAGCGCGAGCGCGCGTTCGGCCTCCGGCAAGTCGAGGATGGCGCGCGCGAAGCCAATCAACGCCTGGCAGCGATCAGCCGGCGGGGCTGCCTCACGCAGTTGGGGAAGCGTCAGCACACGTTGCTCGTGCGGTGGCAGGGCGGCCACGGCCAAGTGCAGGGCGGGAAGGGTTTGTGCGCGCGTGATGGCCGGTGCGTGTTCCGGTTCGGCCGCGCGCACCAGATCGGCAAAGAGGCTTTGCTGGCGTGCGATCAGGTCGCGCGGCAGTTGCGCGGCGGCAGCGCCTGCGTCGGCCGTGCCGTCCAGGTACGCAACGCAGGCGGCTGGGCTGAGTCGCTGCAGGGCCTGCGCTTCTTCCAGCGTCAGCTGGGCATTCGCGAACAACAGGGCATCGGGCGCGGTCGGGATCAGCGCGCGATACAGCTTGGTCGACTGCGCGCGCAGCAAGGCCATCACCTGCGCATCCGTGGCGCCGCGCTGGAGGGCTTGCCAGACGGTGTCGAGCAAGTGGCCGAAATGCGCCGGATACTTGCGCTCGAGCGTGGCATAGAGCGTGACGCTGCGCAGTTCGGCTGCCAGTGCCTGACGGCTGCGGAGCAGCGTGGCCATGGTGGCGTATTCACCGCCGGCCGAGGCTCGGGTGATGACGTGGCTGGCCAGCAGCTCCGACGGGTTCGGAAACCACATCTGGTCGAACGGGGTGTTCTGCACGCGGCGCACGAATGCGTCGGGCAGGCCGGCTTCGGCGTACGCACTCCAGAGTTCGTTGCCGGTTGCGCCGGGTGTCTGATCATGTTCGGCGCCCACCGCGCGCGGGCGGTGGAAGCCGATGCGCGCACCCGGGGCGGCGGCACGGTCCTCGCCCGCCAGAAAGGCGATCGTGCAGGCGGACGCGCAGGTGCGTTCGACATACGTGCGCAAGCGGTGGCGGCGGATGACGTCCGCGACCAGCGCACCTTCCCGCAGCCAGCCGCCTTCGGAATTCAGCACCACGGCGGTGGCTTGTGGCGCCTTGCGCAGCGCGGCCTCCAGTGCATCTGCGGCGCCGTCGTTCATGCCGCCCGTAAAGAGAATGGCACGCCCATCGCGTTGCGGCACGACCGCGAACGGCGAGGCAGCCTGCTCGCCCAGTGCCGTGCGCAGATGCGCGCCCAGGCGCGGCAAATCGTTGACCACGCGCGCACTCGTCGCGAGGGCGCCCAGCACGATCATCAGCTTGGCCGCCACCGGCCACACGCTTGACGCGCCGGCCCGCCGGTGGCTGATTTGTTCACGCCCCGCCGAGCGCCACGTGCCGACCACCGCCCAGATCCACAGCGCAACGCCCACCGCATAAATGGCCAGCAATGCGGACGACGCCGCGCGCGCCGGTGCGTTGTGTGCCAAAGCGTGCGTAATGCCAGCGCTGAGCGCGACCACGCCAAATTGCATCAGCGCAGTGTGCAGCCAGTACGAGCGGGCAAGACTGTAGTCGCCTCGCCAGTGGCGGGCAAAGAAGTTACGGGAAGGGGGGCGCGGCCGACGAGGATCGACAGGTGTGAGCGGAGGCAGAGCGTCGCTGGCGGCGGAGGTCATTCGTGGTCTCGATGCCGAGCAGGGGCACGCGGCGCCGCGATTGTCGCCCTTGGCGTCGCAGGCTCGCCTCCCCCCGTTGGGAGGGGGTGTTGGGCGAGCCGGGCACCCGTCGGCGGAGGTGTCATCGCAGGAGGACGGCCGCCAGGGGGGGCGCCTGTCAGGCCCTGACCGAAACGAGCGGCGGTTGCGCCGGTGCAATGGCCTCCGCGCTGGCGGGATGGGCTGCCTGCGCGGCCTGAGGCTGGCGCGCCTGCTGGCGGGCATCGGCGACTGTGGATGCGCCAGTGATTTTGTCCGTGATACGCGCTTTCGTGGCTGCATCCGCGCTGGCCGTGTTCGGCGCGTTGTGGCGGTTTGCAACTTGGGTTTCGGCCTGCTCCAGGCCTTTCTGGGCCTGCAGCTTCGCGATCTGTGCCTGCACGATCGCGATCTGCTGGCTCAGCAACTGCGCCTGTTCCTTGGTCCGGTCGGGAGGCAGCCCCTGGTTGGGCAGATTCGCCATCGACTTCTGCAGATTCTTGAGCTGGCGCTGCAGACGCTCGATTTCATTGGCCGAACTGCTCCCGCTGCCCGAGGCGCCGGCGGCCGCAGTACTGGAAACGGAAGAGGAAGAGAGTTGCATCGCCATCTCGCTGATCAGTACGCCTGT
>JAGWNU010000331.1 GCA_028871175.1 Burkholderiaceae bacterium
TCCTGCAAGAAAAAGACCCGCAATCCCTTACGGGATGCGGGTCTTGGCGTTAATCAGCCCAAAAACCAACACCTTTGTGGAACGGGTAGTCGAAACCGAGCGCGTTTTTTGTTTGGACGAGCACGCTTATTCGCCAGCGATCGTCATCTGCTCGATCAGGATCGAACCGGTTTCCTTCGTGCCGCGGACCAGTGCATCTGCACCCACGGCAACGATCTGACGGAACATGTCGCGCAGGTTGCCGGCAATGGTGATCTCTTCCACCGGATACTGGATCACGCCGTTTTCCACCCAGTAGCCCGACGCGCCGCGCGAATAATCGCCCGTGACGTAGTTCACGCCCTGCCCCATCAGCTCGGTCACCAGCAGGCCCGTACCCATGCGGCGCAGCATGCCGGCAAAGTCGTCCTCCGGCTTGGTCTGGCTGGAGAACAGTGTCAGGTTGTGGGAGCCGCCCGCGTTGCCCGTGGTCTGCATGCCGAGCTTGCGCGCGGAATAGGTGGAGAGGAAATAGCCTTCCACGACACCGTTCTTGACCACATCCCGACGCGTCGTGCGCACGCCTTCCTCGTCAAACGGCGCGCTGCCCATCCCGCCCGGCACGTGCGGGTCTTCCTTGATCTGCACATGCGGCGAGAAGATTTCCTTGCCCAGCGCATCCAGCAGGAACGTCGACTTGCGATACAGCGCCCCGCCCGAGACCGCCTGCACGAATGCGCCGAGCAAACCGGCCGCCAACGGCGCCTCGAACAGCACGGGGCACTTGCGCGTGGTCAGACGGCGTGCGGACAGGCGTGCCAGCGCGCGCTCCGCAGCGTACTTGCCGATGGCCCCGGGCGCAGCGAGATCGCTGGGCGAGCGCTTGGACGAATACCAGTCGTCGCGCTGCATGTGCGCGCCTGAACCGGCGATCGGCGCGCACGAAATGAAGTGGCGCGAATACGGGTAGCCAGCCAGGAAACCGCGCGACGTGGCCAACACGAAGTGCGAATGCTGTGCCGAGATGCTGGCGCCGTCGCTGTTGCGGATCTTCGGGCTCACGGCAAACGCTGCGGCCTCGGCAGCGCGGGCGATTTCGACGGCCGCTTCGGCGTCGATCGTCCACGGGTGATAGAGCTGCAGGTCCTGCGGATGCTTTTCCAGCAATGCCTCTTCGGCAAGGCCGGCGCAGTCGTCATCCGCCGTGAAGCGCGCGATGTTGTAGGCTGCCTCAACCGTCGAGCGCAGTGCCGCCGGTGAAAAATCCGAGGTACTGGCGTTGCCGCGCTTCTTGCCCAGCATGACCGTCACGCCGACGACCTTGTCGCGGTTCTGCTCGATCGTCTCGATTTCGCCCTTGCGCACCGTGACAGAGAGACCTTGCCCCTCGGAGATTTCCGTTGCGGCATCGGTGGCGCCGAGATCGCGTGAAATGCGAAGCACATCGCGCGCCATCGCTTCGAGCTGCTCGCGGCGATAGGCGAACACGCTGTCGGTCACGTTGCTGGTCTTGGAATCGAGCGTTTGGGACATAAGCAAGAAAGGGGGAGAAACGGCTGCCGCGATTTTGCCAAAAGCGAGCGGAAGCGCCCATCATAGCAAGATACAATGCGCGCCATGAGCCGAGCATCCCGACACAACCCCACGTATCTGCAACCTGTCGTGCGCACCGACATCGGTGACGAAGACGACCCGGATACGCCCAAGAGCAAATCGCAGCGCAAACGCGAGGTCAACGCCTTGCAGGATCTGGGCACCGCCCTTGAAGCCCTGCCCAAGGACAAACTCGCCAAGGTGCCGCTGCCCGAGAAGCTGGCCGACGCCCTGCGTGACGCCAAGCGCATCACGAGTCACGAAGGCAAGCGCCGCCAGATGCAGTACATCGGCAAGCTGATGCGCGCCCTGACCGACGAAGACGTCGAAGCCATCCGCCGCGTGCTGGCCACGTTCGTGGGCGCATCCAAGGCTGAAACGGCACGCCTGCACGCCATTGAGCGCTGGCGCGACCGCCTCATCGGCGGCGACGACGCCGTCACCGAGTTCATTGCTGCCCATCCGGCGTGCGATGTGCAGGCCCTGCGCACGCTCGTGCGCAACGCACGCAAGGAAGCGCAGCTCGCCAAGCCGCCCAAGTCGTCGCGTGAACTCTTCCAGATGGTCAAGCAGGCCCTGGCAGGCAACGACCGCGAAGACGAATCCGATCAACCTGAAGCCGAAGACGACGAAGCATGACCGCCTCCGCCCCGCTGACCCGCCGCCATCCCGACGAGCTGATCGTCGGCTTTGTGTCGATTTCGGACCGCGCCTCTGCAGGCACTTACCAGGATGAAGGCATTCCGGCGCTGCTCGACTGGTTTGGCGCCGCGCTGTCGTCGCCGTGGCAAGCAGTGGAGCGGCTGATCCCCGACGACCAGGTGACCATTGCGGAAACGCTGATCGACCTCGTCGACCATGCCGGCTGCGACCTGGTGCTGACCACCGGCGGCACAGGCCCAACGCGCCGTGACGTCACGCCCGAGGCCACGCTGGCCGTCGCCACCAAGGAGATGCCCGGATTTGGCGAGCAGATGCGCCAGATCAGCCTGAACTTCGTGCCGAC
>JAGWNU010000096.1 GCA_028871175.1 Burkholderiaceae bacterium
GTCTGCTGCCGCTGCGGATTTTCGAAGCCCGCTATATCGACATGATCCGCGCCTGTCTGCGCGACCAGACGCCCTTCGGCGTTTGCCTGATCGAGCGTGGCAATGAAGTAGCAACAGTCGACGCGCCAACCGTGCCGGTGGACGTGGGCTGCATCGCCCACATCGTCGAATGCGACATGGAGCAGCTTGGCCTGCTGATGATCAAGGTGCGCGGCACGCAGCGTTTCAAGGTCCTGTCGTTCGATACGACCCCGGATGGCCTGATGCGCGGTACGGTCGAGCCCATGGGCGGCGACGTGGAGGACTGCAAGAGCGAACTCTTCGACGATTGCGTCGGTGCGCTGCGCCGCATCGTTGCTACATTGGGCGCGCGAGAAGACGGCAACGTGCCCATGGCCGAGCCCTATGACTGGAACAGTCCCAGCTGGGTGGCCAACCGGCTGTGCGAATTGCTGCCGGTCCCGCTCAAGGCCAAACAGAAACTGATGGAGCTGATGGATGCCGGCATGCGCATCGAGATCGTCCATCGCTATATGAAGCAGCATCACATCCTGTGATGCCGCGGCCGCGCCGAGTCTAGACCAGGCTCGGCTGTAGCAGCGTCTCGAGGGCCAGCTTTACGGGCGCCGGCAGCCCGACGGTACCGAGCTGCGTGAGCGACACCCAGCGCCAGTCATCTTCAAGCGCCGCCGGCTCGGTCATGTCCACACGCAGCAGGTGCATGTGCAAGCGAAAGTGGGTGAAGGTGTGCGTCAGCTCACCGGCTGGATCCACCGCCCCGACTGTACCGTAGGTCTGCGCCGCATCGCGCACAGTAGCAGCATCCTTCGGATGCGCGTTGAGCGCGTCGTCCATGTCTCCGACGAGCGGCAGCGACCACAGCCCGCCCCAGATGCCACGCTGTGGGCGTCGGTGCAACAGCACGGCATGATCATGCAGCGCCATCATCACCGTCGCGGCGCGTTCGGGTACGGCCTTGCGCGGACGAGGCAGGGGCAGTTCCATGACGCGATCGGTCCTGCGCGCCTCGCATAGCGATTCAAGCGGGCAGGCGCGCTCGCCGGTCAGGCAGGCGGGCCTGCCCCGCGTGCAGACGGTAGCCCCAAGATCCATCAAACCCTGCGTGTACGGCTGAATACCGCCAGCCGGTGGAAGTACGGCCTCTGCGATGCGCCACATCGTTTCTTCGACAGGCTTGTCGCCCGGGAAACCGTCGATGCCAAACGCACGCGCGAATACGCGCTTGACGTTGCCATCGAGAATCGCCGCACGCACGCCATACGAAAACGCGGCGATGGCTGCGGCGGTCGAGCGCCCGATGCCCGGGAGGGTAATCAGGACGTCGGGGTCGCGCGGGAAGACGCCACCATGCTCCGCCACCACGATCTGCGCGCAGCGATGCAGATTGCGCGCTCGCGTGTAATAACCCAGGCCAGCCCATGCTGCCATCACGTCATCGGCAGGGGCCGCCGCCAGCGCCTGCACAGTCGGAAAGCGCTCGATGAAGCGAGCGTAGTAGCCCAGCACCGCGCTGACCTGGGTCTGCTGCAACATGATTTCCGATAGCCACGTGCGATAGGCATCACCCGTGTTCTGCCAGGGCAGATGGTGACGGCCGTAACGCTGCTGCCAGGCAATCACCCGTACGGCGAAATCGTCGGGAATTGTCGGCAAGACGGGGGCGGGCCGCTCGGTGCGGCGCGTGCGGCGAGGAATGGCGGTCATACGTGTGGGAAAGGAACGATGCACGGGAGAAGCGCGCTGGCGGCGATCCTACCAGAACGAAAAAGGCGCCCGCAGGCGCCTTCTCCGTGGGCAGTGACGCGCCTCAGGCCGCAGCCGACTGGGCTTCCAGGATCGTGCCGGCTGCGAGGATGCGATCGGTATATTGGGCGATCGTGCCGCTGCGCTCATCGAGCGTATTGAGCAACGCCTCAAGCTCGGCAATGCGCGCCTCCAGCGTGTCGGTCGCCTCGTGGATGCGCTCGATCGAATCCACGCGCTTGCGCAGTTGCTTCTGGTGATCGCGCACCTGCGCTTCGAGCGGCGTCATGACCGACTTCAGCCAGATCTCGATGTCGCGGTTCATGTCCTGGAAGGTATCCAGCACGCGGCTGGCCACCGTCGAGAACGCGCCGTGCACAAGCTGCGGCTTCGGGCGCGTCAAGAAGCTGAATGCGCCGAAGTGGTTGTGCGCAAGCATCAGCGTTTCTTTCAGATCGGCATCGTAGCGCGTACTCAAAAAGCGCAGCGGCGGCGACAGCGTGAAGCCGTGCTCGGCATTGAACTTCTTGTACATGCCGTCGACCATCTGGTGCAGTTGGTCGATCCGGTTTGCGGCGTCGCGCACCAGGCCCGTCAGATGCGCGAACAGCTTGTCCATGTCGTCACGCAGGCCGCGCGAAAACACGCGCTCCTTCATCTTCTCGCGCGCCTCGCGCATCGTCGAGCGGATCTGCTTGAGCTGCACGCTCTTGATGATCTCCGCGCTGTGGCGGCCGAACACCGTGCGCAGCGCCTGGAACTTGGCGATGCTCTGCTCGAACTCTTCCTTCTCGCCCTGCACGCGCATCAGCATGTGCTTGACCATCGTGTGGTTCTTGCCGCGCAGGCCGCGCAGTTCGAACAACTGCTCGACGATGTCGCGACGGCGCATCTGCAGCAGCTGCTGCGCGCCTGCTGCCATGTCCTTGACCGCCAACTGAACCTGCTCGGTCACGATCTCGCGTCGCTGCGGAATCAGTTGATCCGACAGCACCGACTCCAGCTCCGGCAACCGGCTCTTGACCAGCAGTTCATGGTCATGGCTGACCTTGGCCAGCAGCCCCTTCTGGGCTGATACCGGGTACACGCGCTCGACGTCGATATCGAGCACCTGCGCGGTGGTCATGATCTGTCGGCTGACTTCGTTCTCGATTTCGCGCTCGGTCTTGAGCGGGTCCCACAGACCGTCGACCTTGTTGAGCACGGCGATGCAGCCCTTGCGCTGCCCCCCGCCCACGTGCGAGCGCCACAGTTCGAGATCGCTCTTGGTCACGCCCGCGTCGGCCGCCAGCACAAACACGACGACGTGCGCATCGGGAATCAGGCGCAGCGTCAGCTCCGGTTCCGTACCAATCGCGTTCAGACCCGGCGTATCCAGGATCACCAGCCCCTGCTTGAGCATCGGGTGCGGGAAGTTGATGATCGCGTGGCGCCACTTCGACACTTCGACCGTGCCCGCGGCATCCACCGAAAACGCGGCGTCCGGATCGGCGTCGTTATAGAGGCCCAACTGCTCGGCTTCTTCCTTGGGCACGCGCACGGTTTCCACCACGTGGCGGAACGCTTCGAGCATCCCCTCGGGCGAAGACGGATCGAGCGGCACCGACAGCCAGTGGCTGCCCGCATCGCGAAAATCGGCCGTCGACGCATCATGCAGGCGCGTCTCGATCGGCAGCAGACGGATCGACGGCGGATAGCTTTCGTCATACATCAGCTCGGTCGGACACATCGTGGTCCGGCCCGCCGACGACGGCAGGATGCGGCGGCCAAAGTCTGCAAAGAAGATCGCATTGATCAACTCGCTCTTGCCGCGGGAAAACTCGGCGATGAAGGCGACCTTGAGCTTGTCGCTGCGCAGCACGCCACGGATGCGCTGGGCGCGCATGTCCGCTTGCGCGTCGTACAGCTCCTGCGCTTGCAGCCAGTCCTGGAAATCCCCCACCGACTGCAGTACCGAAGCGCGCCAGGCGCTGTACTGCTCGAACTGTGTGCTCAGTGTGTTGTTCATCGTTCTAGATTTTTTTCGCGCGCCCCGAAAACGCGCTTTCCCGGCATCGCCAAGGCCGATGGCTTATGCCCCATAACGGCACAGAAATGCACAAATTTAGGTGAAACGATACAGGGAACGGCCCAGAACCGGTGGAACTTTCCACCGACTTGCGGGGGCCGGCCGAGCAAGTGTTGCGGGATGCCATCGGCAGCCGGACACCCCACTTCGAAAAGATTGCGAATTGGCGGGCAAATCGCTCCAGCAGTCGCCTGCGGGTGCCGCGCCGCACGCCTCAGCGCTGGCAGGTCGGGCAGTAGAAAGTCGAGCGCTGACCCTGGACGATCTGGCGGATCGGGGTGCCGCACACGCGGCATGGCAGGCCTGCCCGGTCGTATACAAAGGCTTCGAGCTGGAAATAGCCGCTCTTCCCATCCGAACTGACAAAATCGCGTAGCGTGCTGCCCCCGCGCGCGATGGCGTCGGCCAGCGTGGCGCGAATGGCATTGGCCAGCGCCGCATAGCGGGGCCGGCTGACGCGGCCGGCAGCTGTGGTGGGCCGTATACCGGCGCGGAACAGGCTTTCCGAGCAGTAAATGTTGCCCACGCCCACGACAATGTCACCGGCCAGCAGCGCGGGCTTGATGGCAACGCGGCGCCCGCGCGTGCGGCTGTACATCCAGTCGCCGTCGAAGCGGGGGTCGAACGGCTCGATGCCGAGGTTGCGCAGCAGCGGGTGCTCGGCCAAGCCGGCCTCGTCGCCCGGATGCCACAGCACCGCACCGAACCTGCGCGGATCGCGATACCGCAGCGTGACCGGCGCGCCGGTGGCAGCCGCCAGTTCAATGTCGATATGATCGTGCGGCTCCGCAGGTCTGGGGGCTTCCAGCACGCGCAGCGTCCCGGTCATGCCCAGGTGGATCAGCAGCCAGCCGCCGCTACCCCCAGCCGCACCATCATCCGGCATGCATTCGATGAGCAGATATTTGCCCCGGCGCAGCAGGCGCGTGACGGTCAGACCTTTGAGCAGCGCTGGCAATGCGGGGTCGACCGGCCAGCGCAGGCCGTGGTGGCGCACCACCGCGCGCACGATACGTCGCCCCGTGATATGCGGTAACAGACCCAGACGGGTGACTTCCACCTCCGGCAGTTCAGGCATCGAACCTCCGTCGCATGTGACGCTCCAATCTTTTTGACAGATGCGGACGATTGTAGCGGTCAGGCTACAATTCCCCGAACGCTTACCGGAGCTTCTTAGCCATGCCCCACGCCCACTCCCATTCGCCTGCGACGCAACGCCCGCGGCGATTCCCGCGTAGCCGAGCAATCCTGCTCGCCTCGCTGGTCGCAGGAGGACTTGCAGGCTTGCCTGTGTGGGCGGCAACGTCGGCCAGCGCCCCGGCGGGAGGGCAGTTTGCCCAGGTCGGGCAGGAGGGCGGCACCGGCACCCGTGCGGCCGTGCAGCTCGAGCGCTCGCGCCCGCAACGAAGCCTTTTGAATACCGAGCGCACCGACTTGCCGGCGGTCGCACTCACGGCAGACATCATGTACCGCGTACTCGCATCGGAAATCTCGCTGCAGCGCGGCCTGGTCGAGCCAGCCTATCGCACGTACCTCGACCTCGCACAGGACACGCGGGACCCCCGATTCGCCCAGCGCGCCACTGAAATCGCCTTCCTGACCCGCTCCCCCACGCAAGCATTGACCGCCGCGCGGACGTGGGTCGAACTGTCACCGACATCCATGCCTGCGCGCCAGGTGCAGCAGCTCCTGCTGGTGGCGACTGGCAAGTGGTCTGAAGTCGAGCCCATGCTGCAGGCGCAGTTGAACAAGGTTTCGCCGGGGCAGCGTGCGGATGCCCTGCTCCAGTTGCAGCAGCAGATGTCCAAGAGTACAGACCCTGCCGGTGCCGTGACGGCGCTGCAGCATCTCGCCGCCCATGACATGCAGCGTCCCGAGACACACTTGGCGCTGGCCCGAGCCAAGGTGGCAGCCAAGGACGCGCCGGGTGCGCTGGCCGAATTGGACACGGCGCTCAAATTGCGCCCCGGCTACGAAGATGCGGCCATTCTTGCGGCCGAACTGCGCGCGGACAACGATCCTGACGCCGCCATTGCGGGCCTGCGTACGTTCCTGAAAGCGGCGCCGGCCTCCCTCGACGGCCACCTTGCGCTTGCGCGCCTGTACCTCGTGCGCAATCAGCAGGACAAGGCCCGCGCCGAATTCGAAGCACTCAAGAAGATTGCACCCAACGACGCGCGGATCACGCTCGCGCTGGGCCTGCTGAACCTGCAGCAGCATCAGTACGACACGGCTGAGCGCTATCTGAAGGAGTACGTCGCGGCCACGGCCAAGTCCCCTTCATTGAGCCCGGAACCTGGCTATCAGGGTCTCGCACAGCTGGCCGAAGAGAAACGTGATTACGCCGGCGCGCTGGCCTGGGTGGACAAGATCACCGGATCAGCCAACGGCGAAGCCGACGGCCAGACCGCGCTGGCGGCCGGCATCAAGCGCGGTCAGTTGCTCGGCAAGCTGCGCCGCATCGACGAGGCACAACAGACCTTCGACGAGCTCGTCGCGGACGCAGAAGACATTCCCGACGGTCCGCGCCGCCAGGCCCTGATGGATGGCATCCGCCAGGCCGAGATCGGCATGCTGATGGACGCCAAAGCCTATGGCCGCGCCCGCGCCCGGGTCAACGAACTGCTGCAGAACGACCCGGACAACGTTGAATATACGTACCAGTTGGCCATGCTAGAGGAGCACGATGGCCACTACGACAACATGGAAACGCTGTTGCGCAAGGTAATCGACCTGCGCCCGGGACAGGCCATCGGCTACAACGCACTGGGGTACTCGCTGGCCGATCGTAACGTCCGCCTCCAGGAGGCGCAGGAGCTGCTGGAGAAGGCTGTCTCGCTGGCGCCGGAAGACCCTTACATCGCCGACAGCCTGGGCTGGGTCAAATACCGACGCGGCGACCTGCCTGCGGCCACGGACATCCTCCGCAAGGCATGGGCGGCCGCCCCGCAGGCCGAGATCGGCGCGCACCTGGGCGAAGTGCTGTGGCAGGCAGGCAAGCAGGACGATGCGCGCAAGATCTGGACGGAGGCGGCCAAGCTGGACGTCAATGACGCCACGCTTCGTGCGACGCTGCAGCGTTTCGGCCAACCGCTCCCCAATGCCCCCGTGAGCGCGAACTGATGACGCAGTGGGTTTCCCGTGCCTTGCGCGCGGCGGTGCTGGGTGCAAGTTGCGCGGTGTTTGCCGGGTGCGCGACCGTGCGGCCGGCCAATGATCTGTTTGCCGGCGCGCAGGATGGCGACACCGCCATCACTCGCTACCAGGGGCGCTTCTCGGCCCGCTACATGCAGGGCAATGCCGAGCAGAGCGTGGTGGGCAGCTTCCTTTGGCGCGAGCGGGGCACCGACGTGCAGCTGGAACTGATGTCACCGCTTGGCCAGACGATGGCCGTGGTCAGCCAGAGCCAGCAAGGCGCCACGCTCGAATTGCCGAACCGGGCCCCGCAACGCGCTCCCGAAGTCGACGCCCTCATGCAGGACGCGCTGGGCTTCTCGCTGCCGGTGTCCGGTTTGCGGGACTGGCTGCGTGCCCGTCCTGCCCCCGGCACTCCGGCCCGAGTGGAACGCGATGCGCAATCGCGCCCAGAGACCATCGAGCAGAATGGCTGGACGGTGCACTACGTCGCCTGGACAGATGAAGCCTCCACCGACGCGCACATCCGCCGGCTCGATCTCGACCGCTCCCAGGGCAGCCAAGGCCCGCTCTCGGTGCGGCTCGTGCTGGATCCCTGACACCGTCATCACTGCCGCCATGTCTTCCACGCCTGTCGAGCTGCGCGACTGCCCCGCGCCTGCCAAGCTCAACCTGTTCCTTCACGTCGTTGGCCGCCGGGCTGACGGTTACCACCTCTTGCAGACGGTCTTCCAGTTGATCGACTGGTGCGACACCCTGCATTTCGGGCGCCGCACGGACGGCCGCCTCGTGCGCACCACCGACATTGCCGGCGTACCGGCCGAAGACGATCTCGTGATTCGCGCCGCGCGCCTGCTGCAGGCCGAGACGGGCTGCACCTACGGCGTCGACATCGCCATCGACAAGCGCCTCCCGATGGGCGGTGGCATCGGTGGCGGCTCGTCCGACGCGGCCACCACCCTGCTCGCGCTCAACCGCCTGTGGGGACTCGACCTGCCGCGCACGCAACTGATGGCACTCGGGTTGAAGCTCGGCGCCGATGTGCCGTTCTTTGTCTTCGGCCAGAACGCCTTCGCGGAGGGCATCGGCGAAGCGCTGACCCCTGTCACGCTGCCGCCTGCCACATTCGTCGTCATCAACCCGCGCGTGCATGTGCCCACCCCTGCAATTTTTTCGGATGAAGGGTTGACACGCGATACGCCGCTCACGATAATTACTGACTTTCCTGACCAACAAATTGTTTTCGCTTACGGTCGCAACGACCTGCAAGCGGTGGCGGAAAGGAAATACGGCGAAATCGCCCGAGCACTTGCTTGGCTGCGTCAATTCAGTCCTTTGGCAAGAATGACCGGATCCGGTGCCTGCGTGTTTGCTCCGTTCGACAACGTTGAGCATGCGCAAGCGGTGGCGGATCAGATGCCTTCCGAATGGGAAGGTCGGTGTGCGGCAGGTCTGGCGCATCACCCGCTCGCAAGATTTGCTGTGTAAGGTTTGCAGTTATCGCTTCTGCAATGGAGGCGGTAACCGATAGGTTGTGTAGGGGCGTCGCCAAGCTGGTTAAGGCACCGGATTTTGATTCCGGCATGCGTAGGTTCGAATCCTTCCGCCCCTGCCATTTTCTTCCTCATGTTCCCAGCAATAGCCCGGTTGGCGCCTTAGCCGGCCGGCGCGTCTGAAGTCAAAACAGGTGCCCCGATGAGCAGCGAAGGCTTGATGGTTTTTACCGGCAACGCCAACCCGAAACTCGCAGAAGCTGTCGTCAAGCACTTAGGCATTCCGCTGGGCAAGGCCCTCGTCGGCCGATTCTCCGATGGAGAAGTCCAGGTCGAGATCCAGGAAAATGTGCGCGGCAAGCACGTGTTCATCCTGCAATCCACCTGCGCCCCGACCAACGACAACCTGATGGAACTGATGGTCATGGTCGATGCGCTCAAGCGCGCATCCGCCCGTCGCATCACGGCTGCCATCCCTTACTTCGGCTATGCCCGCCAGGACCGCCGCCCCCGTTCGGCGCGGGTAGCCATCTCGGCCAAGGTCGTGGCCAACATGCTGGAAGTCGCCGGCGTCGAGCGCGTGCTGACGATGGACCTCCACGCCGACCAGATCCAGGGCTTCTTCGATATCCCGGTCGACAACATCTATGCGTCGCCGATCCTGCTCGAGGACCTGCGTAAGAAGAACTACGACAACCTGCTGGTGGTGTCGCCGGATGTCGGCGGCGTGGTGCGCGCACGTGCGCTCGCCAAGCAACTCGGTGTGGATCTGGCGATCATCGACAAGCGCCGTCCGAAGGCCAACGTGGCCGAGGTGATGAACATCATCGGTGAAGTTGACGGCCGCAACTGCGTGATCATGGATGACATGATCGACACCGGCGGTACGCTGTGCAAAGCGGCCCAGGTGCTCAAGGAGCGCGGTGCCAAGCAAGTGTTCTCGTACTGTACGCACCCCGTGCTGTCGGGTGGCGCGGCCGCCCGCATCGCCGATTCGGCGCTGGACGAAGTCGTCGTGACCGACACCATCCCGCTGCGTGAAGACGCCATCAAGTGCGGCAAGATCCGTCAACTGTCGACGGCCCCCCTGTTGGCTGAGACCTTCACCCGCATCGTGCGCGGCGACTCGATCATGTCGCTGTTTGCTGAATGATTCGGCACCTAAGCGGCTTACTGTTATAATTCAAGGCTTTACCGCAGAAAACGTCGACTAATCGGCACTTCTGCGATGTCTGCGGGGCGCAATATGGCGCACCGTTCACCAGACGGCTTGGTCGCGAGTCGTCTTTTTCGTTTGGAGCAATCATGAAAGTAGTCGCTTTCGAGCGTAGCGTTCAGGGCACTGGTGCGAGCCGCCGCCTGCGCAATGCCGGCAAGACCCCGGCCATCATTTACGGTGGCGGTGCTGAGCCGAAGCTGATCGAACTCGATCACAACGCGCTGTACCACGCGCTCAAAAAGGAAGCCTTCCATTCGTCGATCCTCGACATCGAAGTGGCCGGCACGGTGGAAAAGGCGCTGCTGCGCGACTTCCAACTGCACCCGTTCAAGCAACTGGTTCTGCACGTCGATTTCCAACGCGTGTCGGCCAAGGAAAAGATCCACGTGAAGGTGCCCCTGCACTTCATGAACCAGGAAAGCGCTCCTGGCGTGAAGCTGGGCCACGGCATCGTGAACCACATCCTGAACGACGTTGAAGTGTCGTGCCTGCCGGCCGACCTGCCGGAGTTCATCGAGGTGGACCTGGGCAACCTGGAAATCGGCCAGACCCTGCACATCGCCGACCTGAAGCTGCCGAAGGGCGTGACCATCCTCACCCACGGTGGCGATGAGAACCCGGCTGTTGCCAACATCAGCGTGCCGGCTGGCGAGAAGTCCGCTGCCGCCGAAGAAGGCGCTGCTGCCGCAGGCGAAGACAAGCCGGCAGCCTAAGTTGCCGCATCGTCGTGCCCTCGGGCACGGCAAAAAAAAAGCCCGCCGAGCTGGTCTCGCCGGGCTTTTTTTCTATCATCGCCGTCCCGGCGCCCGCACAGTGGAAAGCAGCTATCCTTCTACGATCACGGGGCGCTTCCGGCACCTCATCCTGATACGAATCGCATGATCAAACTCATCGTCGGGCTCGGCAATCCGGGCGCTGAATATGCAGCGACGCGGCACAACGCCGGCTTCTGGCTCATCGATCAGCTCGCACGCGTCGGTAACGTGACGCTGCGCAACGAGACACGCTTTCACGGGCACGCTGCCCGCGCCAGCCTGTGGGGCAACGAGGTGTGGCTGCTGCAGCCGCAGACTTTCATGAACCGCTCCGGCCTGGCCACCGTGGCGCTGGCCCGCTTCTACAAGGTGATGCCCGATGAAATCCTGGTCGTGCACGACGAACTGGATTTGCCGCCCGGCGCTGTCAAGCTCAAACTCGGTGGCGGCTCGGGCGGTCACAACGGCCTGAAGGACATTGCCGCACACCTGACCACGCAACAGTTCTGGCGGCTGCGGCTGGGCATCGGCCACCCGCGCAACCTGTTGCCGCCGGGCACGGCGCCATCCGGTCAGCATGATGTCGCCAACTTCGTCTTGAAACCGCCGCGCAAGGAAGAGCAGGAACTGATCGACCGCGCCATCGACCGGAGCCTGGACGCTCTGCCAGAGCTGATTGCCGGGAACGCGGAGAAAGCCATGATGCGGCTGCACACTGCGAGCTGATCCGCCACCTACCGAGGACATCGTCATGACACTGCTCGACACGCGCATCTTGCTCGCCGCCGCATCGGGGTGTCTGGCATTGGGGCTGTTGGCAACGCAGCCCGCGCAGGCGCAGGTCTATCGCTGCAATGAAAACGGGCAGACGGTGTATTCGGACCACCCTTGCGGTACGCGCGCCGTGCCGGTGCCCCTGATTGACAACACACCAAGCGCCGCCGACCAGCAGGCCGCCCGCGAACGCGCAAGCGCCGAAGCCGCCGAGGTGCGCGAGATGGAAACCACCCGCCGCAAGGCCCAGGCGGCAGAAGAGGCTCGCCAGGCGCAAGCGGCTGCGCAGATCGCCGAACAGGCAGGCCGCGAGCAGCGCCAACAGGTGGTGATTGGGCAGGAGGGTGTTCGCTACTGTCACCGCGTGTACGTGGGGTTTCCGCCCTACCCACAACCCTACCCGACGCCGATGCCAGTGATCCGGCAGCCTTACCCTTCTGCACCCTCGGCAGGCGCGCTACGCCAGCCCGGTAACGGCTCCAGGCCTTTCGCGCAAGCCCCCGTGGCGCCGCCCGCGCCGATCGCCCCGCGGCCGCCACGTCCGCATCATCCTCACTACCGCATCATCTGCGAGCCGGGTTATGCGTATGAAGGGCCGGAAGATCTGCTGCCCATCCAATGAACGCGGTGGCAGCCACAACCAAAAGAGACGGCCAGGGCCGTCTCTTTTTTTACGCTGCGCGTTGGGTGGAGGTGAGTTGGATGTACTTCTGCATCAACTGCTCGTGCGTTTCCTCGTGGGCCGGGTCCTTGGGAATGCACTCCACAGGGCACACTTGCTGGCACTGAGGCTCGTCGAAGTGGCCGACGCATTCGGTACACTTGCCCGGGTCGATCACGTAGATTTCCGGGCCCATCGAAATCGCGCCGTTGGGGCACTCGGGCTCACACACGTCGCAATTGATGCACTCATCGGTAATTATGAGCGCCATGATGCTTTCCTTGAAATGACTGGCGGGCTACTGCTCACCAAAGCATCATTTTATGCCGATTTCTCAGACCCTTCGGTCTTGCCGGTCTTTTCGTGGAGCCATTTCTCCACCGACGGGAACACGAACTTGCTGACATCGCCGCCAAGAACGGCGATCTCGCGAACGAACGTCCCGGAAATGAACTGGTACTGATCCGACGGCGTGAGGAACATGGTTTCCACATCCGGCAGCAGGTAGCGGTTCATGCCGGCCATCTGGAATTCGTACTCGAAGTCGGACACCGCGCGCAGACCCCGCACGATGACGCGTGCGCCGTTCTTGCGGACGAAATCCTTCAAGAGGCCGGAAAACCCTTCCACCCGGACGTTCGGATAGTGGCCGAGCACTTCACGCGCGATCTCGATGCGCTCTTCCAGCGCAAAGAACGGGCGCTTGTTGGGGCTTTGCGCCACGCCGACGATGAGTTCGTCGAAGATGTTGGACGCGCGCCGCACGAGGTCTTCGTGGCCGCGCGTGAACGGATCAAAAGTGCCGGGATAAACCGCGATCACCATGGTTCCTCCACCAAGGGGAAAGGAGCATCCGTCAGCGCGGCGTGGGACATGGCCGCGCCATTCCTGCGTTCGGATACCGTTGCGTTATCGAGCGCGGCAGATCCCGAGCCTGCCGCCTGCACACCACCTGCATTGCCGGGCCAGCGCCTGCCCTGCAGGTGCCGCCCGATGCCCATGCACCGGTTGCGAGCGGCGTAGTTTAACCGTTTTTGCGCAGCAACAAATGGGCGTGCACCGCGCCTGCGCGCAGATGTTTGTGCAGCACCAGATCGGCCGGCAATGAAATACCGTCTACCGGAGCCTCGTTACGTGAATCAGTGCTCACATCCACCAAGGGCTTCGCGGCCTCGAGGTAGATCACTCCGCCTGGCTTGACGATGCGTATGGCAGCATCCAGCGCCCGAAGCGTCCAATCCTGCGCGAACGGCGGGTCGATGAACACCGCATCGAATGTGCGATCCGGCTGGCGAGCAAGCCACGTGAACGCGTCGCCGGAAACGATCTCCACCATGCTGGCACCCAGCCTGTCCCGCACGGCATGCAGCGCACGAACGGCCGGCGAATGGCTCTCGACCAGCGTGACGTGAGCGGCGCCACGCGAAGCGGCCTCGAAACCGAGCGCACCCGTGCCAGCAAAAATGTCGGCACAACGCCAGCCAGTCAGATCCTGCCCGAGCCAATTGAAGACGGTCTCTCGGACGCGGTCGCTGGTCGGACGCAGGCCCTCGGCGTCGACCACCGGCAGCGGGGTACGCTTGTACTGCCCGCCGATAATGCGCACCTGCTGCGGCGCGCGCGCGTGCGACGTGGCGGTCTTGGCCTTGGGGCCTCTTGAGCTAGGAGTTCGGGATGCCATGGGCGCGATTGTAGAGCCAGCACCAAACAAA
>JAGWNU010000097.1 GCA_028871175.1 Burkholderiaceae bacterium
CCCGAACTGCGGCCATACCGAACATATCTTCGGCTCGGGGGGCGGCGAGAAAATGTGTGCACAGTATGGCGTGCCGTTCCTGGGCAGCCTGCCGCTGAATCTCTCCATCCGTGAGCAGGCCGATTCGGGCCGGCCGACCGTGGTGGCCGATCCCGACGGCGCGATTGCCGGTGTCTACAAGCAGATCGCACGCCGCGTCGCCATTGCCGTAGCCGATAAAGCGAAGGACATGACGAGCAAGTTCCCGTCGATCGTCGTGCAGAACACCTGACGCCATGGAAACCACGCCGCCCCTGCCTGCCGATCGTCCTTTCGTGCGCGTGGCCGTCGTACTGTGTCGTCGTCCGACGGCCAATCGCTGGCAGCCGTTTCAGTGGCGGCTGGAAGCCGTGGTGCCGGACCTGGGCGAGTACGGTGACGCGCCCCGGTGCCTCGATCGCTCACAGGATGAGGCGGGCGAGGAGCGCTGGCTGACACCTGGCTTCACCGTCACGCTGTTCCGCGATGAAGCCGAGGGGTATTACCTGAACGCGACATCCGCGGCTCCATGCTGGTTTGTGCTGTGGCGGCTGGGGGAGGCGGGCACGGCCGATGAGGGCCGGGCGATCCCGCATACCGTGTCGCTCAGCTACAACGAGGCCGGCCGCTGGCTCGACGGGGGCGAAACGGTCGAGAACGTGCCGCTCGATCCTGCGGCGCTGGAATGGCTGCAGGCTTACGTGGCCGAGAATTACCGGCCCGAGCCGAAGAAGCTGCGCCGGCCCGAGTCATTCCTGTCGCCGGAAGATCGCGCGAAATACTGAGCGAGGCTGTGTTTTGAGCGACGAATCCTTCCTGTCACGCTGGTCGCGCCGCAAGGCAGCCGAGCGGCGCGGCGACCCCGAACCGGAGGTGGTTCCGTCTGCCGAGGCTGTGACGGCGGCTGCGCCCGCGCCTGCGCAAGTCGCACCGCAGGCCGAGCCCGTGCCCGAGGCGCCGCCGCTCACCCTGGAAGATGCCGCCAAGCTGACACCGGCTGACGACTTCTCCGCGTTCGTCGCTCGCGGGGTGGACGAGACGGTCAAGCGCGCGGCGCTCAAGAAGCTCTTCGCCGATCCGCACTTCAACGTCATGGACGGGCTGGATACGTACATCGACGATTACTCGCAGCCAGACCCCATCCCGCTCGACATGCTGCGCGAGCTGCGCCATACGGCGGAACTGCGGCTCTTCGACCCCGTGGATGATGACACCGCTGCGCCAGCAGTCGGCGACGCCAGGCGGGACGAAGTGCCCGCCGTGGCAGCCGACGCGCCGCCTGATCCCCCCGAGCCACAAGAACGCGCCCAGGCAAGCCCGCATGGCGAGCCCGAGCCGCCGTCCGTAGAATAAAAAAAGAGGATTGCCCGGACAGAGACGGGTGACCATGTCCCTACAGCCTGCGTGACCAACGCGGGCGCTCACGCAAAAATTCATGCCGACCCTGGTTTGCAGTTGTAATCGCACCATGCCGCTCGACGCCGATGTGCTGAGCGATGCCTTGCGCACATCAGGCGCGCCCGTCGACATACCCGGCCAGACGCACCATCTGCTGTGCCGCCGGGAGATCGGCGCCTTCACGCAGGCACTCGACGGCACCGAGGACGTCGTCGTCGCCTGCACGCAGGAGAAAGCGCTGTTTGCCGAAGTGGCCGCGCAGCATGAAGGTGTGACGGCACCGATCCATTTCGTCAACGTGCGCGAGACCGGTGGGTGGTCGGCACAGGCGAAACGCGATGTGCGCGGCTTCCACGCCAAGACGGCGGCGCTGCTCGCCGTGGCGGGGCTGCCTGCGCCCGATCCGGTGCCGGTGGTGGAGTATCGGTCCGCCGGCAACGTACTGATCGTCGGCCCCGCTGAGCGGGCACTGCCGTGGGCCGAGCGCCTGGCCGATCAACTGGGCGTGACGGTGCTCGCCACGGGCCGCGACCGCGCCGCCGGTCCGCTGGCCCCGCCGATGGAGCGTCGCTGGCCGATCCATGCCGGCGAACTCACCGCGGTAAAGGGCTGGCTTGGCGCGTTCGAGGTTCAGTGGCGCAGCGGCAATCCGATCGACCTGGACCGCTGTACGCATTGCAACGCTTGCATTGACGCGTGCCCCGAAAATGCAATCGACGCGCTCTATCAGATCGATCTCGATCGCTGCCGTGATCACCGCGACTGCGTGAAGGCCTGCGGTGAAGCCATGGCGATCGACTTTGGGCGCGTCAACGCGCCGCAGGCACTATCCGGCCAGTTCGACCTCGTCTTCGACCTGAACGACACTCCGGCCTTCGCCCAGCACCAGCCGCCGCAGGGCTACTTCCACGCCGGCGCGGACGCGGGCCGGCAGCTGGCGGCTTCGCTGGCGCTGCTGCAGCGGGTGGGCGAGTTTGAAAAGCCCAAGTTCTTCCAGTACAAGGAATCGATCTGTGCGCACGGGCGCAACGGCCAGGTGGGCTGCGACGCGTGCGTGCAGGTGTGCTCAGCCTCGGCCATTTCGTCGCAATGGAAGGACGGGCGCGGAAGTGTGCACGTCACGCCCAACCTTTGCGTGGGCTGCGGCGCCTGTACGACGGCCTGCCCGACCGGTGCGATCACCTACGCCTATCCGAGTGCGCCGTACCAGGGGCGCAAGCTGAAGACATTGCTGTCGACGTATGCGTCGGCAGGCGGGCGCGATGCGGTGGTCCTGCTGCACAACGGCGAGCGGGGTCGCGCGCTGATCGAGCAACTGGGCCGTGCCGCCCGCATCGGGGAGGCGCGGGGCGTTCCGGTGAACATGCTGCCGGTGGAAGTGTTCCATGCGGCGTCGACTGGGCTGGAGCTCTGGCTGTCGGCGCTCGCGTATGGCGCCGCGCGCATCGCCATCCTGCTGACCGAGGATGACGCGCCGCAGTATCGCGCGATGCTCGCCGAGCAGGTCGCCGTGGCGCAAGCCGTACTGCAAGGGCTGGGTGAGCCGTCGGATGCGGTTGGTGTGGTGCTTGTCGATGTGGCGGATGTGGCGGCGCTCGACGCACGCCTGAATGCCGTTGAAGTGGCCGGCCCGCTGCGTGGGTTCCGCCGGGACATGCCTGCGGCAGCCTTTGCCGTCGCCGCCGCCAAGCGGGAGACACTCGATTTCGCGTTGGACCATCTGGCGCGACACGCGCAGGCCATTGACACCGTCATTCCGCTGCCGGCGGGTGCTCCCTTGGGGGCCATCAGCGTCGACCGCGAGCGCTGCACGCTGTGCATGGCTTGCGTCGGTGCCTGCCCGTCGCAGGCGCTGCGTGACCAGCCCGACCGCCCTGTGCTGGCCATGATCGAGCGCAACTGCGTGCAGTGTGGCCTGTGCGAGACGACGTGCCCGGAAGAGGCCATCGCGCTCGTCCCGCGCCTGAACCTGTCGGCTGCGGCGCGCCAGGCCGTGACGCTCAACGAGACCCAGCCGTTCCACTGCATCCGCTGCGGCAAGCCGTTTGGCACCGCGCAGATGGTGACGACCATGCTAGCCAAGCTGGGCGCGCATCCGGCGTTCTCCGGCGCAGCAGCCGAGCGCCTGAAGATGTGCGGCGACTGCCGCGTGATCGACATGATGGAACGCGGTGAACGCCCGGGCGCCACCCACTGAAGACCCAACCCTCATATTCCATGACCGACGCCCAGCCCCTGCAATTCCAGCTCGCCGCCACGCCCGCCGATAGCGCCGAGGATCTCGCCCGGGCCGACCTGTACGGGTTGCTCGCAACGCTGTTCTTCCGCGCGCCGGACGCCGATTTGTTGCAACGCATCGCCGTTGCACAACAGGAGCCCGCGGGCGAGGACGATGCCGACCCGTCCGACACGGAGGCTGCCGCCAGCAGCGCGCTCACGCAAGCCTGGCGCCGGCTCGTGGCGCGCGCCGGCCAGACCACCGCCAGCCAGGCGGATGACGAGTACACCGAACTGTTCATCGGCGTCGGCAAGCCAGAGGTGTTTCTGTATGGGTCGTATTACCAAGCGGGCTTCCTCAACGAGAAGCCGTTGGTTGTGCTGCGCGATGACCTGCGACGCTACGGTCTGGAGCGCGCCGAGGGCATCACCGAGACCGAAGACCACCTGGCCACGCTGTGCGAGGTCATGCGTTACCTGATCGCCGGTGAAGATGTCGCCATCGCGCATGTGCAGGAGCAGCGCGCGTTCTTTCAGCGCCATCTGGCGCCGTGGGTCGATGTGGCTTGCGATGCTGTACTGCAGCATCCGCGCGCAGCGTTTTACGCCGATGCGGCGGCTTTGGCGAAAGCGTTTTTCGACGTGGAGCGCCTCGCGCTGGAACTGGCCTGAGATACGCCGGGCGATTGCCTGAAATTTAGGCGACCAGCGAAGAGCCGCGCCACGCCAGCGTCACGGCGAACCGGTTCAAGTCGAACTCATAGTAAGAATCAATCGATAAATCGTCAGGAAAATCCCGAACTGAGGGGACTTGGGCATGGTCTTCCTGTGCCGTTGCACCTAAAATGTGTTCAAGAATTCCTATTACATTCGGTCATCGGTTTGATTGAGCCGGGGAGCATCGAAATGCCAAGTCCGAACACCATCCCTCACACCCGCCCCGAGACGGATTCCGTTGAATCCACGCCCACTCGCCGCCGCTTCCTGATGGGGGCTGCGGTTGCCGCCGCGGCTGCAGGCAAGGTCGCCACCGCCACCCAACTCGGGCAGACGCCGATGGCTTCTGTCACGCCGCCGGCCGAACCGGTGGACGATACCGCCACGGGCTACCGGCTGACCGAACACATCCGCAAGTACTACAAGACGACATGGATCTGATGCGCCGCACCCCGCGCGCCTCGGCCATGTCGCTCACACCACATCTTCAGGTGACCCCATGCTTCTGACCCGCAAACCGGCGGTAGAGGACGCCAAAGCCGCCCCGGCCCGCCGCCAAGGCGCCTCGTCGCTCGCCGGCAGTCTCGCGCGCAGCCTGGCCGGCGCACTGCCGACCATGGACCGCCGCACGTTCCTCAAACGCTCCGGCATCGGCGTTGGAGCCGGGCTGGCGGCCACGCAGCTCTCGCTCGTCAAGAAGTCGGTCGTGGGCGACGCCCAGGCCGCCGAAGGCAAGGGCGACATCGTCGTGCGCCGCACGGTGTGCTCGCATTGCTCGGTCGGCTGCTCGGTGGACGCCGTGGTGCAGAACGGCGTCTGGGTACGCCAGAACCCGGTATTCGATTCGCCGATCAACATGGGCTCGCACTGCGCCAAGGGCGCCGCGTTGCGCGAGCACGGCCATGGCGAATATCGCCTGAAGACGCCGATGAAGCTCGTCGACGGTCGCTACCAGCGCATCAGCTGGGAGCAGGCGCTCAACGAGATCGTCGCCAAGATGCAGACGATCCGCCAGGAGACCGGGCCCGACTCGTTCTTCTTTGTCGGTTCGTCCAAGCACGGCAACGAACAGTCGTACCTGCTGCGCAAGTGGGTGTCGTTCTTCGGCACCAACAATTGCGACCACCAGGCACGTATCTGCCACAGCACCACCGTGGCCGGCGTGGCCAACACGTGGGGCTACGGCGCGATGACGAACTCGTACAACGACATGCAGAACGCCAAGTGCGCGCTGTATATCGGCTCGAACGCGGCCGAGGCGCATCCGGTGTCGATGCTGCATCTGCTGCACGCCAAGGAAACCGGCTGCAAGGTCATCGTCGTCGACCCGCGCTACACGCGCACGGCCGCCAAGTCCGATGAATACGTGCGCATCCGCTCGGGCACGGACATCGCCTTCCTGTTCGGTGTGCTGTATCACATCTTCAAGAACGGCTGGGAAGACAAGCAATACATCCACGACCGCGTCTACGGTATGGACAAGGTGCGCGAGGAAGTGCTCGCCAAATGGACGCCGGACAAGGTCGAGGAAGTGTGCGGCGTGCCCGAGGCACAGGTGCATAAGGTCGCCGAGATGATGGCGATGAACCGCCCGAGCACGCTGGTGTGGTGCATGGGTCAGACGCAGCACACCATCGGCAACGCCATCGTGCGCGCCTCGTGCATCGTGCAACTGGCCTTGGGCAACATCGGCAAGTCGGGCGGCGGCGCCAACATCTTCCGCGGCCACGACAACGTGCAGGGCGCGACCGACGTGGGTCCGAATCCCGATTCGCTGCCGGGCTACTACGGCCTGGCCACGGGTGCATGGAAGCACTTTGCCTCGGTCTGGGGCGTGGATTACGACTGGATCAAGGGCCGCTTCGCCTCGCAGGCGATGATGGAGAAGTCCGGCACGACCGTGTCGCGCTGGGCGGATGCGGTGCTCGAAAAGAACGATCTGATCGATCAGGACAACAACGTCCGCGCGGTCTTTTACTGGGGCCACGCGCCCAACTCGCAGACGCGCGGGATGGACATCAAGCGCGCGCTCGACAAGCTTGATCTGCTGGTCGTGATCGACCCGTACCCCTCTGCCACGGCGGCGATGGCCAACATGCCCTCGGCAGACGGCACGCCGCCGAATCCGAACCGTGCCGTCTATCTGCTGCCGGCCGCCACGCAGTTCGAAACGTCAGGCTCGTGCACGGCATCGAACCGCTCGCTGCAATGGCGCGAGAAGGTCATCGAGCCGCTGTTCGAGTCGCAGCCCGACCACGTGATCATGCAGGCGTTTGCCGATCGCCTTGGCTTTGGCAAGGAGCTGTCGAAGAACTGCAAGATCACCGAATACAAGCGCGCTGGCATGACCTGGCGCGAGCCCGAGATCGAATCGATCCTGCGCGAGATCAATCGTGGCAACTGGACCATCGGCTACACGGGGCAATCGCCGGAACGCCTGAAGGCTCACATGCGCAACATGCATCTGTTTGATGTGCGCACGCTGCGCTGCAATGGCGGCAAGGATGCCGAAACCGGCTACGACCTCACCGGCGACTTTTTCGGTCTGCCGTGGCCGTGCTATGGCACGCCGGAGCTCAAGCACCCGGGCTCGCCCAACCTGTACGACACCAGCAAGCACGTCATGGACGGCGGCGGCAACTTCCGCGCGAACTTTGGCGTTGAGCGCGACGGCGTCAACCTGCTGGCCGAAGACGGCTCGTTCTCGCTGGGCTCCGAACTGACGACCGGCTACCCCGAGTTCGATCACGTGTTCCTGAAGAAGCTCGGCTGGTGGGACGACCTGACCGATGCCGAGAAGAAGGCAGCCGAAGGCAAGAACTGGAAGACCGACTTGTCCGGGGGCATCCAGCGCGTGGCCATGAAGCATGGCTGCCATCCGTTCGGCAATGCCAAGGCTCGCGCCGTGGTGTGGAATTTCCCGGATGCCATTCCGCAGCATCGCGAACCGTTGTATTCGACGCGGCCCGACATGGTCGCGAAGTATCCGACGCACGACGACAAGAAGACCTTCTGGCGACTGCCCACGCTGTACAAGACGGTGCAGCAGCGCAATATCGAGAACAAGGTCTACGAGAAATTCCCGATCATCCTGACGTCCGGCCGCCTGGTCGAGTACGAGGGTGGCGGCGAGGAGACGCGCTCCAACCCGTGGCTTGCCGAGTTGCAGCAGGAGAACTTTGTCGAGATCAACCCGAAGGCGGCAGCCGACCGGGGCATCCGCCACAACGACTTCGTCTGGGTCAAGACGCCGACCGGCGCCCAGATCAAGGTGCGCGCGCTGGTAACGGAGCGTGTGGGCGTGGACCACGCCTTCATCCCGTTCCACTTCTCGGGCTGGTGGCAAGGCAAGGACCTGCTTGGTTATTACCCGGAGGGCGCCCACCCGATCGTGCGTGGTGAGGCCGTCAACACAGCCACCACTTACGGTTATGACTCGGTGACGATGATGCAGGAAACGAAAACGACGGTCTGCCAGATCGAGCGTTTCGCATAACGGGGAGCGATCATGGCACGCATGAAATTCATCTGTGACAGCGAGCGCTGCATCGAATGCAACGCCTGCGCCACAGCTTGCAAGAACGAACACGAAGTGCCCTGGGGCGTGAACCGACGCCGCGTGGTCACCATCAATGACGGCATGATCGGCGCGGAGAAGTCCATCTCCGTGGCGTGCATGCATTGCTCGGATGCCCCGTGCATGGCGGTGTGCCCGGTGGACTGCTTCTACCGCACCGAAGACGGCGTCGTGCTGCACGACAAGGACGTCTGCATCGGCTGCGGCTACTGCTCGTATGCCTGCCCGTTCGGCGCGCCGCAGTTCCCGAGCCAGGGCACGTTTGGCGTGCGCGGCAAGATGGACAAGTGCACGTTCTGCGCGGGTGGCCCGGAGAAGAACGGCAGCGAGGAAGAATTCGAGAAGTACGGCCGCAATCGTCTGGCCGAAGGCAAGCTGCCGCTGTGCGCGGAGATGTGCTCGACCAAGGCGCTGCTCGGCGGCGACGGCGATGTGATCTCGGACATCTTGCGCAATCGGGTCATGAAACGGGGCAAGGGCGCCGATCTGTTCGGGTGGGGTACGGCTTATGGCGGTGCGCATGGCAAGGGTGGCCAGGCAGGTCCGGCTGCTCAACCCGGAAGCGCCGCGCCCGCCTCGGTGCCGGGAGCGCAATCATGAGCCCGCGCACAAGAGCAGCCAGTGTGCTGATCGCACTGGGTGCCGTGCTGCTGCTCGGCGCCTGCGGTGAGCGCACACAGACGGCATTCGCCTCGTTCCGCAAGAGCGACGCACCCGCTTACCAGGGCGCGGAGGGCGATCCGTTCATGGCCAAGAACTGGACGCCCGGCGACCGCACGAGCTGGGAGAACCAGATCCGCGCGCGCGGTCAGTATCAGAACGAGTACAACAAGACGCCATGACGCGCGCAAGCGGAGGTCCGTCCATGGGCACTTCTTGGAAACATTGGATCATGGCGCTGCTGCTCGGCAGCGCGGCGGCGCTTGCCGGTGCGCAACAGCCGGCCAGTGCGCCAGCCGCCAGCATGCCGGTGAACCCGGCCGTTCAGTCGGCTCAGCCTCTCTCCAACATCGTCTCGGAAAATGTGTTCGACCTGAAAAAGCGCGACCTTGCCAAGGAAGCGAAGGACCAGGCTGCACGCCGGACGACCCAACCCGGCAATAACGCCCCTGTCTGGCGCGAGGTGAATTCTGACCAGGCGCACTACGCCAGCATTCCTGGGCTGGAGGCGGGTGTGCTGATCCAGCGCACGGGGCAGAAATGGCGCTTGTTCCGCAATGGCGTCATTACCGTCTGGGGCGGCTGGCTGGTCGTGCTGGTGCCGCTTCTGATCTTGGGCGTATTCCTGTGGCGAGGCCCGATTCGGCTGAAGGAAGCGCCTACCGGCCGCGTCATCGAGCGCTTCACGCCCACCGAGCGCTACGTGCACTGGACCATGGCGATCTCGTTCGTCACCCTTGGCGTGTCGGGCATCATCATGCTCTGGGGCAAGCACTTCCTGCTGCCCGTGATGGGCCATCAGTTGTTTGGCTGGCTGACGTACGTGCTCAAGAACCTCCACAACCTGCTTGGGCCGCTGTTCACGGTCAGCATCATCGTTGCGTTCGTGATCTGGGTACGCGACAACCTGCCGCGCAGCGGTGATCTGAAATGGCTGCTGACCCTGGGCGGCATGTTCTCGTCCGAGCACGGTGCCGAAGTGCCGTCGCATCGCTTCAACGCCGGCGAGAAAATCTGGTTCTGGGTCGGCATGGTTATGCTTGGACTGGTGCTATCGGTGTCAGGCTGGATGCTCGACCGCATCGTTCCGGGTGTCGATTACTACCGCAGCACCATGCAACTGGGCGAAATCATCCACGCGATTGCCGCGGTGGGCATCATCTGCCTGTCGCTGGTCCACATCTACGTCGGCACGATCGGCATGGAAGGCGCATATCGCGCCATGCGCGAAGGCTATGTCGACGAGACCTGGGCCAAGGAGCACCACGAGCTTTGGTACGACGACGTCAAGGCCGGCAAGATCCCGGCGCAGCGCTCGCAGCCACCAGCGGCCCGCCCGAGCGAGCAGCCGGCCAAGTTGTGATGCCAGCCAAGGCGATCGATTCAAGGAAACTCACCATGTATCCGCTGACAATGAAGCGTGCCCTGGGTACGACCCTTGCTGCCACCGCACTGAGCTTGGCAAGCGGATGGGTCTGCGCCAAGCTGCCCGCGCCCACGGACGCGCAGAAAGCCAAGGCCGAAGCCGACAAGGCCAAGGCTGCCTGGGGCGACAAGGTGGCCGCATTCCACTTGTGCAAGGCCCAGGACAAGGCTGTCGGCGCCTACCAGGCCAGTGGCAAGGGCGCCCATACGCAGCCGGGCGCACCGTGTGTCGATCCGGGCCCGTTCGTCCCGCCGGTGCCTGTCGCCCCCGCCACGGGTCCGGCACCTGCGGCAAAAGGCTGATCCAGCGCAGATGTTGCGCATTCATCATCCGGCAGTACAATCGTCCGCTCCCTGAGTGAACCCTGACTGGAGGTGACACATGAAGCAACTCGTGATTGGACTTGCCACGATCGGCCTGATGGCTGGCTGCGCATCGAACACCGCGTCGACTGCCAAGATGGCCGATTCGGGCATGGCGGCTTCGGCAGTGCTGGCGCCCAAGAGTGGCAGCACCGTGCAGGGCAGCGTGAAGCTGGCGCAGCAAGGCGACAATCGGGTTGCCATGGCCGTGGACATTTCCGGCCTGCCGGCCAACGGCATGTTTGGTTTCCATGTACACGAGAAGGGCGACTGCTCCTCGCCGGACGCCACGAGTGCAGGCGGCCACTTCAACCCGACCGGACAGCAGCATGGCGATCCGCGCCACGGCGCGCACCATGCCGGCGATATCCCGATGCTGCAGTCGGACGCCAACGGCAAGGCCGTTGGTTCGATCGTTCTTTCCGGCGTGACGCTCACCCCTGGTCCGACCAGCCTGGTAGGCCACGCGCTGGTTGTGCATGCCGGCAAGGACGATTATGTAACCCAGCCCACCGGCAACTCCGGCGGGCGCATCGCCTGCGGCGTGATCGTGGCGAACTGATCGCCGGACTGTCGCGCCCGTCCGAGGATGGGCGCCTGCCGGCTGCCGATGCGCACGCTTGCCGTGCGCATTTTTGTTTGAACGAAAACCTGATGCCACTGCGCCCCGAACTGACCAACGCTTCTGTTCCGCTTCTCGACGAGGTCGAAGTCCTCGACGAGCTGGGCCGTGCACGCACGGTCCACATCCCTGGCGAACGGCCGCTGACGGTCTATCTCGACAAGCGCGAACTGGTGACGCTGATGACGCTGGGCGGCGCGCCCGAAGCCCTGGTGCTCGGTTATTTGCGCAACCAGCGTCTGGTCGGCAGCGTGGCAGAGATCGCCTCCGTGCAGGTCGACTGGGAGACCGAATCGGCCGCCGTCACGACGCGCGGCGGGATCGCCGACCTCGATGAGAAGACCGCCCGCCGCACTGTCACCACGGGCTGCGGGCAGGGCACCGTGTTCGGGTCGCTGATGGACGAGATTGACGCCATCCACCTGCCGCCCGAGGCGCGCATGACGCAGACGACGCTGTACCGCGTGGTCGATACCATCCGCCTGCAGCAATCGATCTACAAACAGGCGGGCTCGGTGCACGGCTGCGCGCTGTTCGATGCGCGCGGCGAGCTGTTGATCTTCATTGAAGACGTCGGCCGCCACAACGCGGTGGACGCCATCGCCGGCCGGATGTGGCTCGAAGGCATGGACGGCGGCGACAAGATTTTCTACACCACCGGGCGCCTCACCTCCGAGATGGTCATCAAGGGCGCGCAGATGGGGATTCCGTTCCTGCTGTCGCGCTCGGGCGTCACGCAGATGGGCCACCAGATGGCGCAGCGTGTCAATCTGACGCTGTTTGCGCGGTGCACTGGCCGACACTTCCTGCTCTATAGCGGACGTGAACGTTTTGTGGCCGAACCTGAGATGGCGGGCGTCGTCGGCCCTCGCGGTGAACTGTCCCAAGCCGTGGCGTCGGGGCATTAAGCGGCTGGCGCTGGCCGTTGCAAGGTATCGGCCACCACAGGGTTTTCCATCACAGGTTTGGGAGTACAATCCGCCTTCCGATGCGGGCCCGACCGCCGGCGTGACCAAATGGGGACAGTTTTCGCACCGCGAAGCCTGCCCCCATTTGTTCATCCAAGGTACCTGGACGCTCCATGAGCATCAAATCCGACAAGTGGATCCGCCGCATGGCCGAGCAGCACGGCATGATCGAGCCGTTCGAGCCCGGCCAGGTGCGCGAGTCCGACGGCCGCCGCATCGTCTCCTACGGCACGTCGAGCTACGGCTACGACATCCGCTGCGCCGACGAATTCAAGATTTTCACCAACATCAACAGCACCATCGTCGACCCGAAGAACTTCGACGAGAAGTCGTTTGTCGACTTCAAGGGCGATGTGTGCATCATCCCGCCGAACTCGTTCGCGCTGGCCCGCACGATGGAGTATTTCCGCATCCCGCGCACCGTGCTGACCGTGTGCCTGGGCAAGAGCACGTACGCGCGCTGCGGGATCATCGTCAACGTCACGCCGTTCGAGCCCGAGTGGGAAGGCTACGTGACGCTGGAGTTCTCCAACACCACGCCGCTGCCCGCCAAGATCTACGCCGGCGAAGGCTGCGCGCAGGTGCTGTTTTTCGAGAGCGACGAGGAATGCGAAACCTCGTACAAGGATCGTGGTGGCAAGTACCAGGGCCAGCACGGCGTGACGCTGCCCAAGACCTAGTTTTTGTAGTCCGTTTCCGCGCGTTCAGGCGTATCCGGAGCGGTGCCTTTAGCTTCATCCATAAGGAACCACGATGAAATTCCGCTTTCCCGTCATCATCATCGACGAGGACTTCCGCTCCGAGAACATCTCCGGGTCGGGCATTCGCGCGCTGGCCCAGGCCATCGAGCATGAGGGGATGGAGGTGACCGGCCTCACCAGCTATGGTGACCTGACCTCGTTCGCCCAACAGTCGAGCCGCGCGTCCACCTTCATCGTCTCGATCGACGACGATGAATTCATCAACCCGGACAACGACAAGCCCGAACCCCAGGCGGTTGAGAACCTGCGCGCCTTCGTGGCCGAAGTGCGTCGTCGCAACGCTGACATTCCCATCTTCCTGTACGGCGAAACGCGTACCTCGCGCCATCTGCCGAACGACGTGCTGCGCGAGCTGCACGGCTTCATTCACATGTTCGAGGACACGCCTGAGTTCGTGGCCCGACACATCATCCGTGAAGCCCGCAACTACCTCGATTCACTGCCGCCGCCGTTCTTCAAGGCGCTGATCGACTACGCACAGGACAGCTCGTATTCGTGGCACTGCCCGGGGCACTCGGGCGGCGTGGCGTTCCTGAAGAGCCCGGTGGGGCAGGTGTTCCACCAGTTCTTTGGCGAGAACATGCTGCGCGCCGACGTCTGCAACGCCGTGGAAGAGCTCGGCCAGTTGCTCGACCACACGGGCCCGGTGGCCGCGTCCGAGCGCAACGCCGCGCGTATCTTCGGCTCGGATCACATGTTCTTCGTGACCAACGGCACGTCGACATCGAACAAGATGGTGTGGCACGCCAACGTGGCGCCCGGCGACATCGTGGTGGTGGACCGCAACTGTCACAAGTCGATCCTGCACGCGATCATGATGACGGGCGCGATCCCCGTGTTCCTGATGCCGACGCG
>JAGWNU010000098.1 GCA_028871175.1 Burkholderiaceae bacterium
TTCACGCCGGTGCGCTTGAGCCCGAGCAGCCGGCCCATCATCGTGCCGTGGATTTCCGACAGGCTGTTCCAGGGGTGCGAAAACGACTGCGTGCGCGCTGCAATGTCGGCGGCGCGCATGAGGTACGGCGATTGACTCGGCATGGTGCGCTTCTCGTTTTTTGTAGGGAAGGCCGGCACCCGCGCACCGGCCTCGTGGGCCTTACTGCTGAAGCAGGTACGCCTGCGTCTTCGCATCCGGCTCGTGCAGGCCGATGCGGTTGCCTTCGGTGTCGACGATGTGGGCGATGCGCCCCATGTGGTCGGGCAGCGTCATCGGGCCGAACACGCATTGGCCGCCGCTGCCGTTCACGCGCTCGAGCACGACATCCAGGTCGGGCGCGTTCAGGTACACGACACTTCCCTTGTCGGACGGCGCAAAGCCTTCGCCCTTGACCAGCGCGCCGTGAATCGTTGTCTCACCCGCCGGAAACACGCCCATGGTCAGGTCGCCCATGTCCTCCTGCTTGAGCTGCGTGTCGAAGACGTTCTCGTAAAACTTCACCGCGCGCGGGAAGTCGTTGGCCGGGATTTCAAACCAGTTGATGACGCTTGCCATGTTGTCGCTCCGGTGGGTGAGGCAGGCGCTGGGGGAAGCCCGTCTCGTTAAGGTGGAGCGATTGTGGCGGGGGGCTCCTGACAGCGTTCTGTCAGGAGCCTGCAGGAGGGCGGCAGCCGCAATCAGATCGCCCAGACCAACCATGCCGGGCGCAAGGGGGCGTCTTGCCTAGTGTGGAATCCAGCCCGCCATCAGCGGCACCAGCACCGCCGTCAGCACGCCATTCAGGCCCATGCCCAGCGCTGAGAACGCGCCCGCTTCCGGATGGACCTGGAACGCACGCGCCGTGCCGATACCGTGCGCCGCAATGCCGGTAGCAAAGCCACGCACGCTGTACTCGCGCACGCCCAGCAGGTTCAGCAGCCGCGTCGTGGTGGTGGCACCGACGATGCCGGTAATCAGCACCAGCACCGCCGTGATGGTCGGTGCGCCGCCAATCTTTTCAGAGATACCCATGGCGATCGGGATCGTCACCGATTTTGGCGCCATGGAGCGCAGCGTTTCGGGCGATGCACCCAAGAGCCATGCAATGCCCACGGCTGACACCACCGCCACCACCGAACCCGCAAGGAGCCCGCCAATCAGGGGCAGCGCGTGGCGGCGCAGCTTCGCCCACTGCTGGAACAGGGGCACCGCCAGCGCCACGGTGGCCGGCCCCAGCAGGAAGTGCACGAACTGCGCGCCGTCAAAGTAGGTCTTGTACGGCGTGCCCGTCACGGTCAGGAGCGAGCCCAGGATGATCACCGCAATCAGCAGCGGATTGACCATCGGGTTGAAGCGGCTGCGCTCGTGCAGGTGCACGCCGATCAGGTAGGCGATAAGCGTGGCAGTCAGGCCCAGCAGCGGGCTGGCGGCCAGGTAGACCCAGAGTTGATGCAGGTTGGGCGCCATCGCGTTCATGGGGCCAGCTCCTCGTTGCCCTCGCCGCGGTCACCCATGCGGCGCATCAGGGCGCGGGTGACGAGTGCACCGGCGGCAATCGACAGCCACGTCGACACGACGGTTGCCACCACGATCGGCAGCCATTCCTGCCCGATGCGGTTCAGCTGCGTCATGACGCCCACGCCGGCTGGCACGAACAGGATGGTCAGATGTCGCAGCAGGTCGCTGACGGTGCCCTGCATGACTTCGAGCACGCGGCCTCTGTCCATCAGCAGGTAGATGACCAGCAGCACCATGCCGATCACCGGACCGGGCACCGGCAGGTGCAGCGAATACGTCAACAGCTCTCCCACTGACTGGAACGTCAACAGGATCGCGAAGGTTTGCAGCATGGGGCCTCCGGGTGAAACGAAGCGCCAAGTATAGAACCCGGCTGCGTTCGTTTCAGGCCAGCATGCGGTCGACCAGTTCGATCCAGTGTTCGACGGGCGTGTCGGTGCCGCTCTGCAGATGCGTCAAGCAGCCGATGTTGGCGCTGACGATGCGCTCGGGCTGCGTCGCTTGCAGCTTGGCGAGCTTGTCATCGCGCAGTCGGTAGGCCAGCTCCGGCTGCAGTACCGAGTACGTACCGGCCGAGCCGCAGCACAGGTGGCTGTCGGCGCAAAGCTTGACGTCCACGCCCAGCGAGCCGAGCAGCGTTTCGACCGCGCCCCGGATCTGCTGCCCGTGCTGCAGCGTGCAGGGCGGATGCCACACCACGCGGGGGCGTTGTGCTTCGGGTTTGGCCTTCTGCAGAAGTTGCTGCGAGAACGCCGGCAGTACCTCGCACAGGTCGCGCGTCATGGCCGACACGCGTGCCGCGCGCTCGGCATAGGCAGGATCGTCGCGCAGCAGGTGGCCGTATTCCTTGACCATCACGCCGCACCCGGAGGCGGTCATGACGATGGCCTCGGCGCCCGCTTCGATGTAAGGCCACCAGGCGTCGATGTTGGCGCGCATGTTGCCCAGGCCGCCGGCATGGTCGTTCATGTGGTAGCGGATGGCGCCGCAGCACCCGGCGCGGTCGGCGCTGATGAGCTCCACGCCCAGCTTGTCGAACACACGCGCCGTGGCCGCGTTGATGTTGGGCGACATGGCGGGTTGCACGCAGCCTTCGAGCAGCAGCATCTTGCGCGCATGCGTGGCGCTGGGCCGCGTCCCCGCGTGCTGTGGCTTGGCCGGGACCTTGTTGCGCAGCACCTGCGGCAACATCGGGCGCACGGCTTGTCCGAGCTTGAGCGCCGAGCCGAACAGCGCGGGGCGTGTCAGCCCTTCGCGCAGCGCCCAGCGCACGGCGCGCTCGCCCAGCGGACGTGAGGTCCCCTTCGCGTTGAGCTGGTCATCGACGATCTTGCGCCCGATCTCCACGAGGCGGCCATACGTCACGCCTGAAGGGCAGGTCGACTCGCAGTTGCGGCAGGTCAGGCAGCGGTCGAGGTGCAGGCGCGTGGCCTCGCCGGCCGGCTGGCCCTCGAGCACCTGCTTCATCAGGTAGATGCGCCCGCGCGGGCCATCCAGCTCGTCGCCGAGCAGTTGGTAGGTCGGGCAGGTGGCGGTGCAGAAGCCGCAGTGCACGCACTTCTGCACGATGCTTTGGGCTTCTTCGCCTTGAGGAGTGTTGCGCAGGAACGCCGCGAGCGTGATTTGCATGATGAGCTTGCGTTAGAAGTCGGCGTACAGACGGCCCGGGTTGAAGATGCCGTGCGGATCGAAGCTGTCCTTCAGGCGCTTGTGCACGGCCATCAAAGGCGCAGCGACGGGTGTGAACACGTCGCTTGTGCGGTCGCCGTTGCGGAACAGCGTGGCGTGGCCACCGGCCTTGGCGGCCGCATCGCGAATGACGCTGGCAGGCGTGTTGGCGGTGTCGATCCACCAGCGTTGGCCTCCGCCCCATTCGACGAGTTGCTCGTCGGCCGAGGCCTGACCGAACGCCAGCGGCGGCGTTGCCGGCGGCAGCGCAATGCGCCACAGCGGCAGGCTGCCTTGCACGACCCGGGCGAAAAACGCGTGCGACTGCTCACGCAGGTCGCGCCAGAATGTGGCCGCTTGCGCTTCGTCCGCGCGCTCCCCGCCGAGCTTGCTGATGGCCGCCCGCACGGCCGCATCGGCGCCGCACAGTCGCACCCACAGTGCACCGTCGATCCACGCGGATGCCGCGATGGGCAACGGCTGGCCTCCCCAGCGGTTGAGCGTGTCGATGGCTTCCGCCTGCGGCATCGCAAAGCGCAGGGTGGCGTCGCAGAACGGCATCGGCAGCACCTTCATCGACACCTGTACGACCAGGCCAAGCGTGCCGAGTGCTCCGGCCATCAGGCGCGACACGTCGTAGCCGGCCACGTTCTTCATGACCTGGCCACCGAAATTGAGCATGTCGCCGCGGCTGTCCATCACGACGGCGCCGAGCACGAAATCACGCAGTGCACCCACGGACTGCCGGCGCGGGCCGGACAGGCCGGCAGCAAAAGCGCCACCCACGGTGGCTTGCCTGCCGTCCACGGCAAAGTGCGGCGGCTCGAATGCCAGCATTTGCCGATGCTCGGCCAGCGCGGCTTCGATGTCGGCAAGCGGCGTGCCGCTGCGGGCGGTGATGACCAGCTCTGCGCAGTCGTAATCGACGATGCCCGACCACTCGCGCGTGTCGAGTACGGTGCCGTTGGGAGCGGGCGCGCGGCCGTAGAAATCCTTGGTGCCGCCGCCGCGCAGCGTGAGCGGCGTGCGGCTGTCGACGGCTTGCGCGATGGCGTCGCGGAAACGCGCGAGCGTGGGCGAAAGAGTGGTGTCTGGCGTGGTTTGCATGGTGACGCGTTGGGCGCGGCAGCTTACTCGCTGCGCGCGGTCTCCGTTGGGTTTGGGGGCAGCTTGCTGCCGCAGCGCTTGCAGAAAGCAGCGTCTGCGTCGTGCCCCTCGGTTGCGCAGTGCGTGCAGGTGCGCCTTGACGGCGAACTCTGGCGCATGCTGGTCACCAGTTCCGCACCGATGATGCCGGTCGGAAAGGCGATGATGCTGTAGCCAAGCAGGATGGTGATCGAGGTGATGAACTGCCCCAGCGGCGTGCGCGGCACCAGGTCGCCGAAGCCGGTGGTGGTGAGCGTGACGACCGCCCAGTACATGCTGACAGGGATGCTGGTGAAGCCGTGTTGCGGCCCCTCCACCACATACATGACGGTGCCCAGGATGATGGTGATGATGAACACCGTGCCCAGGAACACGAAGATCTTGTGCCGCGCATTGACGAGCGCGCGCAGCAGGACCTGCGCCTCTTCAAAGTAGACCGTGACCTTGAGCACACGGAACACCCGCAGCAGCCGCAGTAGCCGCACGTCGAGCAGATAGGCCAGTTCGGGCGTAAAGATGGCCAGCCACGTCGGCAGGATCGAAATGAAATCGATGATGCCGTAGAAGCTCAGCACGTAGCGCAGCGGCTTGCGCACGACCAGGATACGCATCACGTATTCCGCCGTGAAGAGCAGCGTGAAGAGCCACTCCAGTACTGCAAACAGCGTCCCGGCCCGATCGCGCGCGCTGGGGATGCTGTCGAGCATCACGACCAGCACGCTGGCGACGATGGCGACCAGCAACAGCTCGTCAAACCGCCGGCCGGCGGGCGTCTCGGCCTCGAAGACGATGGTGTACCACCGTCTGCGCCAGCCTTCGTGCTGGGGCTTGCCGAGGTACGCGGCCAGGCGCGCGTTATGCGCATGCCACCGGTCGCTACGGGACGGATTCATGGCCGATTCCGTATCAGAAGCGCGGCAGATCCGGATGCGGCAGCAGGCCGTTGCGCACGTGGAGCTTGCCGTATTCGGCACAGCGCGCGAGCGAGGGAATGGCCTTGTCGGGGTTCAGCAGGCGCGCCGGGTCAAAGGCGGCCTTCACCCGCAGGAAGGCGTCGCGCTCTTCGGCCGAAAACTGCACGCACATCGAGCTGAGCTTTTCGACGCCCACGCCATGTTCACCGGTCACCGTGCCGCCAAGCTCGACGCAGGTCTCGAGGATGTCCGATCCGAACAGCTCGGCGCGGTGCCATTCGTCCTGGTCTTCGCCGTTAAAGAGGATCAGCGGGTGCATGTTGCCGTCACCCGCGTGGAACACGTTGATGCAGCGCAGGGCGTATTTCTGCTCCATCGCCTGGATGCGCCGCAGCAGCGTGCCGATGTGCTTGCGCGGGATGGTGCCGTCCATGCAGTAGTAGTCAGGCGAGATGCGCCCCGCTGCCGGGAACGCGTTCTTGCGGCCGCTCCAGAACTTCAGGCGCTCGGCCTCGCTTTGCGATACCTGGATGCGCGTGGCACCCGAGGCGCGCAGCACCTCGCTCATGCGGGCAATCTCTTCGGCTACCTCTTCGGGGGTGCCATCGGATTCGCACAGCAGGATGGCGGCGGCGTCCAGGTCGTAGCCCGCGCGGACGAACTCTTCCACCGCGGCGGTGGCGGGCTTGTCCATCATTTCCAGCCCGGCCGGAATGATGCCCGCGGCAATCACGTCGGCCACGGCGTTGCCGCCCGTTTCCACGTTGTCGAAGCTCGCCATGATCACCTGGGCAAGCTGCGGCTTGGGGATCAGGCGCACGGTCACCTCGGTCACCACGGCCAGCATGCCCTCGGAGCCGATCATGGTGGCGAGCAGGTCCAGGCCGGGTGCGTCGGGCGCCTCGCTGCCGAACTCCACGACCTCGCCGTCCATCATCACCGCGCGCACGCGCAGCACGTTGTGTACCGTCAGGCCGTATTTCAGGCAGTGCACGCCGCCCGAGTTCTCGTTCACGTTGCCGCCGATCGTGCAGGCAATCTGCGACGAGGGGTCAGGCGCGTAATACAGCCCATGCGGATTGGCCGCCTCCGAAATGGCGAGGTTGCGCACGCCCGGCTGCACCACGGCGGTGCGGGTGTACGGATCGACCTTGAGAATGCGCTTGAATTTCGCCAGCGACAGGACCAGCCCTCCCGGCGTGGGCATGGCGCCACCCGAGAGGCTCGTGCCGGCGCCGCGCGGCACCACGGGCACGCCCATGCGGTGGCATACGCGCAGGATTTCAATGACCTGCGATTCGGTATCCGGCAGCACCACGGCCAGCGGCACCTGCCGATATGCGGCGAGACCGTCACATTCATACGGGACGATATCTTCGCGTTCCCAGAGCAGGGCGTCTTCGGAAACGATCTGCGACAGCGCTGCGGTCAGTTCGGCCTGCAGGGCAGATTGATCACGGGTGGCGGTGGGCAACGGCGCGTTCATGGGGGTGTCTCTCATGGTTCTGCCCGGCAGCGGTGGCCGGGGTGGGAGGCACTATAGCCCGGCCGCCGCGCCGCGCGGCGTGTTAAAGACTTTTGCTGCGATGAATTTGGCTCGCGGTGGGGGCCAATCTGGTTCATCGCCGCGCAGCACGGAGGCTGGGCGTGTTTCAGGCGGGCCTCGCGCCTCCGCGATCGAAGCCTAGACCCTTGACGGAGAAGCTCAAGCCTCCGAATTCCGCACGGAACGGATCAAATTCGTTCTTTTGGGTGGCAGGGGGACGATCTGCTCTATCCATCAGGTACTCACCAATCCAGCCCAAGCAGCCAATCCACGAAATGCTGCGCCTCCGGTTTCATCGGCGCCTGCTCGCGCTGGACGATGTAGTAACCATGCGGCGATGTCGATTCAATGTCCAGCAACCGCACGATCTGCCCCGAGGCCAGCCAGTTGCGCGCCATGGCTTGACGCACCAGCGCCACGCCCTGGTTGGACGCGACTGCCTCCAGCATCAGGCCGATATCGTTGAAGAGCGATCCGGTCGCCGGCTCCGGCGCATCCAGACCGGCCGCTTCGAACCACGGGCGCCACGGCTCGAGCGGGCTGCGCAGCAGCGTGAGATTCAGCAGTTGCGACGGCTCGTTGATGGTATTGCCGCTGATCTGCTCGAAATAGCCCCGCCCGCACGCCGGGAAGACGCGCTCGTTGAGCAGCGGTGTCGTCTTCAGATCCGGATAGCGGCCGGTGCCGTAGCGGATTTCGACGTCGGTGTCTTCGGCCTTCACGTCAAGGAACGGGATGGCCAGGTGCAGCTCCAGATCGATGTGTGGGTACAGCGCGTTGAACTCGGGCAGGCGCGGCACGAGGTGCTGGCGTCCAAAGGTGGGCGGAATCGCCACACGCAGCCGCGCGCGCTGCTTGCTGAACTCGGGTCGCGCCAGCTCATGCAGCGTGTTGAGCGCGATCTGCACGCTGCGCAGATAGCGCGTCCCGGCGGCGGTCAGCCGCAGCGCCGTGCCGGTGCGCACGAACAGGTCTTCGCCCCACAGCTCTTCCAGATTCTTGATGCGGTGGGACACCGCGCTGGGTGTCACCGACAGTTCCTCGGCCGCACGCGCAAAGCTTGCATGGCGCGCGCCGGCCTCGAAGGCAATCAGCAGATGCAGCGGAGGGACGCGCTTGAAGACAGAGGACATGCGGGCGGTCGCGGGTGGGTGAGTCGGTTACAGGTGGAAGATCTTGCCGGGGTTCAGGATGTGCTTCGGATCCAGCGCCTGTTTGATGCTGCGCATCAGGTCGATCGCATCGTTGCCGTGCTCGGCGATCAGGAAGTCCATCTTGTGCAGGCCCACGCCGTGCTCGCCCGTGCAGGTGCCGTCCATGGCAATGGCACGCGCGACAATGCGCTGGTTGATGCGCTCGGCTTCTTCCAGTTCTTCCGGCTTGTCCGGATCGATCAGCAACGCGACATGGAAGTTGCCGTCGCCCACGTGACCGACGATGGGCGCGGGCAGTTGCAGCGGGCTGGCGCGCAGGTCCTTCTCCGTTTCCACCACGCACTCGGCCAGGCGCGAGATCGGCACGCACACATCGGTGGTGACGGCGCGGCAGCCCGGCTTGAGTTGCAGGAAGCCGAAGAAGGCGTTGTGGCGCGCATTCCACAGGCGGCTGCGGTCTTCGGGGCGCGTGGCCCATTCGAAGCCCTGGCCCTTGTGGTCCGCGGCGATCTGCTGGACGGTCTCGGCTTGTTCCTGGACGCCGTGTTCGGAGCCGTGGAACTCGAAGAACAGCGTCGGCAGCTCGGGCAGCGTCAGCTTGTCGTATTGGTTGATGGCACGGATGGCGAGCGCGTCGACAAACTCCACGCGCGCAATCGGCACGCCCATCTGGATGGTGTCGATCACGGCGGACACCGCGTCGCCCATGCTCGGGAACGCGCACACGGCGGCCGACACCGCCTCCGGCTGCGGATACAGCTTCAGCGTGATCTCGGTGATGACGCCCAGCGTTCCCTCGCTGCCGATGAAGAGGCGCGTCAGGTCGTAGCCCGCCGACGATTTGCGCGCGCGATTGGCAGTCTTGATGATGCGGCCGTCAGCGGTGACCACCGTCAGGTTCAGCACGTTCTCGCGCATCGTGCCGTAGCGCACGGCGTTGGTGCCGGACGCGCGCGTCGCGCACATGCCGCCGATGGATGCATCCGCGCCCGGATCGATGGGGAAGAAGAGCCCGGTATCCCGAATCTCGTTGTTGAGCTGCTTGCGCGTGACGCCCGGCTCGACCGTCACCGTCAAGTCTTCCGGATGCACCGACAGCACGTGGTTCATCTGCGAGAGGTCGAGGCTCACGCCACCGGCCACCGCCAGCAGATGCCCTTCGAGCGACGAACCGGCGCCGTAGGGGATCAGCGGAATCTCGTGCGCGTGGCAGAGCTTGGCAACCGTCGCGACGTCTTCCGTGGTCTGCGCGAAGACCACCGCGTCGGGCAGCATCGGGTCGTAGGCGGATTCGTCGCGGCCGTGGTGGGCGCGCACGGCGTCGCTGACGGAGAGCCGATCGCCGAAACGGGCCCGCAGCGCGTCGAGCATGGCCGCCGGAATCGGCTTGCGGATCAGTTGGGAGGGCGGTGCGGGGTGATTCATGGCGTCTCGCGGGTGGCTGCGGTCTGGGGCCGCAGTTTTGGAGCTCTATCGACCATCATTCTAACGCCGGGGCCCCTGCCGCTTGCGATAATGGTGGTCTGCAACATTGCACAGCATCAAGGGAGACGCCCCGTGGGCAACCGCTTATCCAAGATCGCCACGCGCACCGGCGACGATGGCACCACCGGACTTGGCGACGGCAGCCGTACCGTCAAGGACAGCATGCGCATCGCCGCCATCGGTGACGTCGATGAGCTGAACTCGCACATTGGCGTGCTGCTGACCGAGGAACTGCCTGAGGGCGTACGTGCCGCCCTCACCGCCATCCAGCATGACCTGTTCGACCTGGGGGGCGAGTTGTGCATTCCCGGTTACACGATGGTCACGGCCGCACACGTGCTGCGTCTGGACCAGTGGCTCGCCGATTACAACGCCGATCTGCCGCGCCTGGCCGAATTCATTTTGCCCGGCGGCAGCCGTGCGGCGGCGCAGGCGCATGTCTGCCGCACCGTGGCGCGTCGTGCGGAGCGCAGCATCGTCGCGCTCGGCCGCACAGAGGCGCTCGGAGAAGCGCCGCGCCAATACGTCAATCGGCTATCGGACTTGTTGTTTGTGCTGGCGCGCGTACTCAACCGTGCAGATGGCGGTACCGATGTCCTGTGGGAGCGCGACGCGCACAAGCCAGCGTAAGCGCCATCCGTTCAGCAAAGCCGAATCGGCCCGGTGCTTGCCCGGGCCGTTTTGCTGGGGCAGGACAACGATCAGTTCACGCTCGTCGGCGTGGCCGCGCTTTGCGCCACGGCGGCCAGGCCCTGCAACTGGCCCGGCGTTGTGATTGTCAGGGCTTGCGAGGGCGTGGGTGCCGGGAAACCGGCTTCGGCCAGCGCCTCCCTGATGACTCGGTTGGTGTCGAAATAGACCTGCCAGTAGTTGTCGTTGTGCGTGTAAGGGCGAACCGCCAGCACCGGCCCGACCAAGTTGAATTCCAGGATTTCCACATCGACCGGCGGGTCGGCCAGCACATTCGGAATGGCGCTCACCTTTTCCCTGAGAAGTGCGATGGCGGCGCGGTGGTCGGCGCTGCCGGCCAACTGGGCTTTCAGCTCGACCCGGCGGTACGGGTTGACTGTGTAGTTCTGGATCGTGTCGGAAAAGATCTTGTTGTTGCCAACCATCGTGACCACGTTGTCGGGTGTGTTGAGCGCAGTGGCAAAGAGGCCAATCTCCTTGACCGTGCCGGTGACGCCGCCGGCCGTCACGAAGTCGCCCACCTTGAACGGCCGCAAGACGATCAGGAATGCACCCGCCGCGAAGTTCGACAGCAGCCCCGACCACGCCATGCCGATCGCCACGCCGGCGGCGGCAATCAGCGCTGCGAATGTCGTGGTCTGGATGCCGAAGTAGCCCAGGATGCCGATCACCAGCAGCACGTTCAGCGTAACGGTGATGACTGAGCCCACATAGCGCAGCACGGTCGGGTCGACCTTCTGCCGCTCCAGCGAGCCCTGCACCATGCGCACCGCCACATGGATGAGCCAGCGTCCGACCACCCAGAAGACGATGGCGGCGAGGACCTTCATCCCGACGTCGGCGGCGTACTGCGCGATGATCGCCTGATACTTGCTTGCGGTATTGACGGTGGTGTCCACCAGGTTGTCTGCCATGGTTGCCTCCGGGAAGGAATGAGCAGGGGGAACCCACCAACGATATGCCAAAGACGACGCACTTGCGTGACTTTGGTACTTGTTGCTCACATTTGTTATAGATCCGCGCTTTGATGCGCGCGCAAAGAAAAAGGACGCCCGCAGGCGTCCTTCCCCAATCACGCTGACGGCGTGTCAGTTGCCGCTACCCGGTACCAGTCGGCGCTTGCGCACGGCGTCGGCCAGCGTTTCCAGCACCTTCACCGAATCTTCCCAGCCGATGCAGGCGTCGGTAACGCTCTGGCCATAGGCAAGGTCCGACACCGGCGTGCCCTGCACGTGGTCCTGCCGACCGGCATTGATGTGCGACTCCACCATCACCCCGACGATGCGGTTGTCGCCCGCAGCCATCTGGCGGGCGATGTCTTCGCACACCGGGATCTGGTTCTCGTGCTTCTTGCTGCTGTTGGCGTGCGAGGCGTCGATCATCAGACGGGCGGCCAGGCCCGACTTGGAGATGGCGTCGCAGGCTTCCTGCACGCTGGCCGCGTCATAGTTGGGCGCCTTGCCGCCGCGCAGGATGATGTGGCAATCCTCGTTGCCCGCCGTCGACACGATGGCCGAGTGGCCGCCCTTGGTGACCGACAGGAAGTGGTGCGGCTGCGATGCGGCCTTGATGGCGTCCACGGCGATCTTCACGTTGCCGTCGGTGCCGTTCTTGAAACCCACCGGGCACGACAGTCCAGAAGCCAGCTCGCGGTGCACCTGCGATTCGGTCGTGCGCGCGCCGATGGCGCCCCAGCTCACCAGATCGGCGATGTACTGCGGGCTGATCACGTCGAGGTATTCGGTGCCGGCGGGCAGGCCCAGCTCGTTGATGTTCATCAGCAGCTCGCGCGCGGTGCGCAGGCCGTCGTTGATCTTGAAGCTGCCGTCCATGTACGGGTCGTTGATCAGACCCTTCCAGCCGACCGTGGTGCGCGGCTTTTCGAAATACACGCGCATCACGATTTCCAGCTCATTCTTGAAGCGCTCGCGCTGCTCGACCAGGCGGCGGGCGTAATCCATCGCTGCCTTGGTGTCGTGGATGGAGCAGGGGCCGATGATGACGATCAGGCGGTCGTCCATGCCGTGCAGGATGCGGTGCATCGCGTTCCGGCTTTGGTAGATCAGGTCGGACACGGTGTCGCTGCACGGGAATTCGCGGATCAGATGCGACGGCGGCGTCAGCTCTTTCAGTTCGCGAATGCGCAAATCATCGGTGTTCTTCGGCATGGAAAGCTCCAGGGGGATGTCTTGGTTCGTGTATTGGAAAGGTCTACTGTGTTCGGATCATGTTTCGCGTCGGTGCCGGGGTAGGGCGGAGACTGGGCGAAAAAAAACCGCCAGGGTCGCTGGCGGTTTTCGGTATCTGCTGGGTGCTTTTATTTTTGCTGCAAGCGCCCCTCTCCTTCCGCCAGCGGTGCGAGATGCCAAAAGTAAAAGTAAAAAAACTTGGCGAAGGACATGGAGAGAAAGCTGGGTCAGGCAACAAAAATCAGGGAAGCGCTACTGCGCCGCACCAATCGAACCATCTTTATAACCCCTTTTCATGGGGGCCGCAAGCGCGATGTTGCCGCGCGCGCGGCGCCAAGGTCACGGCCATGCAATGCGTCAAACGGTGCCGCCCACCGTCATGTTGTCGATACGTAGTGTCGGTTGGCCGACGCCCACCGGTACGCTCTGGCCCTCCTTGCCGCACACGCCGATGCCCGAATCGAGCCGCATGTCGTTGCCGATCATGCTCACCTGCTTGAGCGATTCCGGTCCGTTGCCGACCAGCGTTGCGCCCCTCACCGGGGCGGTGATCTTGCCGTCTTCGATCAGGTAGGCCTCGCTGGCCGAGAACACGAACTTGCCGTTGGTGATATCGACCTGGCCGCCGCCGAAGCTGACCGCGTAAAGGCCCTTCTTCACCGAGCCGATAATTTCTTCGGGCGTCGATTCTCCGGGCAGCATGAAGGTGTTCGTCATGCGCGGCATCGGCACGTGCGCGAAGCTCTCGCGGCGCCCATTACCGGTGGGCTCGGTCTTCATCAGCCGCGCGTTGAGACGATCCTGAAGGTAACCGCGCAGAATCCCCTTTTCGATCAACACCGTGCGCGAAGTCGGCGTGCCCTCGTCATCGACGTTGAGACTGCCGCGCCGGTTCGGAATCGTGCCGTCGTCGATCACCGTGCACAACGGACTTGCCACCGATTGCCCGATACGGCCTGAGAAAGCCGACACGCCCTTGCGGTTAAAGTCGCCTTCGAGCCCGTGGCCGATCGCCTCGTGCAGCAGGATCCCGGGCCAGCCGTTGCCAAGGACGACGATCATCTCACCCGCCGGTGCATCGACCGCGTCAAGGTTGACGATCGCCTGGCGCGCTGCCTCGCGCGTGTAATGCTTCCAGCGATCCTGGTCGAGGAAGTAGCTCCACTCGACCC
>JAGWNU010000332.1 GCA_028871175.1 Burkholderiaceae bacterium
TTGCCGCCGCCGCTGCTGACGCCACCACCGCTGCCGCCGCTACCGCCGCTGCCACCGCCTGCCAGGCTGCCAGCGCCCGCACTGCCGCCCAGGCCCGCGCCAAGGCTGGCCGAGAGCGTGCCGCTGGAGCCGCCCGCGCCGCCTGCGCCCGCATTGCCGTGCGCGTTACCGCCCGTGCCGCCCGTGCCTGCGACGGCGCTGCCGTTGGTGGCACTGCCGTTGGTGGAATTGCCCGCCGTGGCGCTGCCGTTGCTGGCATTGCCGCCCGAGCCGCCGGCACCACCGTTGCCGCCGTTGCCGCCGTTACCGCCGGCCCCCAGGCCACCATAGCCGGTGCCGCCACGACCACCGCCGCCGCCGTTGGCCGTCCCGCTATTGGTGGCGGTGTTGCCGATGCCCCAGACGCGGATGTTGGTGACCGCCCCCTCAAGCTTGGAGATGGCGATGGCCTTACTGGTATTGAACGCATTGCTGAAGGTGGAGACCGCGGTGCCGCCGTTGTTGGCGTCTGCGGTCCCATAGCCCGTGGCACTCGATCCGCCACTGTTGTCGCGGTTATTGCCCTGGCTCTGATCGTTGTGCTGATTCGAATTGTCTGTGTTGCGGGTGCTCGTGCGGGTACTGGTGTTGTTGGCCGTGGTGGTGCTGGTGTCCGTGGTGGTACTGGTGCTGTTGTTGGTGATGGTCGACGTGTTGGTTTGGGTCTTGTCACCCGCACCGGACGCCGAATTCCCGATATCGGCCAATGCAACGCCAGAGACCCCCAATCCCATGGCGATCGCGGTGGCCAGTAAGGTCTTCTTCATAACGCACTCCATAAAGTTGAGAGGGGCGGTTGGAAGCGCGACCAATGGGCTCGCCGCGCTCTGCTCGTGGGAAAAAAACATCACCCACCCCGGGGCGCGTCGTTCGCATATTCAATGCCATGTTGCGATGCGCAGACGCCCCGCATTGCTAAGCGGTTGAAAACGCGATGAAAAGACAAAAGGGGAGAAGTCAGCCGCGTGTGACCTTGTCAAAACCTCGTCATTTCGGCGGAGTGTTTCGCGCGATCCCGTTGCATGGCTGAAACACACGGTCCTTCGTGCCGGTGCGGGACCCCCGTTGCAGAACCAACGCAAGACGATGACGCGATCACGCATTCGCCCCTGCGACCCTGTTCAAGGCACGGCATGCGTTGGAAGTTTCAGCATCGGTACATCGGCGCATGGCGACGCGTATCGCGCGCGCCGCCGAATCTGGAAGACGTGCATCCCCCCACGCACGTGTTGAACTGGACCGAACGACGCCGGCCCCGCGCCGCACGCAGCGGCGCGCCCGCTGACTGCGAGCGCTTCCTATCGGCAAGAGCCAGGCTGGCCCGGCATTTCGGGGCGCGCATGCCAACCCACACAGGTCGGCGGCACGCAACGGCACGCGGCCGTCATCGTCATGGCGACGACATGCCGCGCGCAACCGATTGGCATTTCAGGGGAGAAACTCAGGCCGTGGCAGCCACCGTGAGCTTGAGCTCTTCGATCATGCGATCCCGCATCACGAACTTCTGCACCTTGCCCGTCACCGTCATCGGCATCTCCGTGACAAAGCGGATGTAGCGCGGAATCTTGTAGTGCGCGATCTGGCCCTGGCAGAACGAGCGGATTTCGTCCTCCGTGGCCTGCTGGCCCGGCTTGAGCACGATCCACGCACAGACCTCTTCGCCATATTTCAGGTCGGGCACACCGAACACATTGACCGCCTGCACCTTGGGATGGCGGAAAAGGAATTCCTCGATCTCGCGCGGATACACGTTCTCGCCACCGCGAATGAGCATGTCCTTGACGCGGCCGACGATGTTGCAATAGCCCTCGGCATCGAGCGTGGCGAGGTCGCCGGTGTGCATCCAGCCATCCTGGATGGACTCCGCTGTCTTGGCCTCGTCGTCCCAATAGCCCAGCATGACGGAATAGCCCTTGGTGCACAGCTCGCCCTTCTCGCCGACCGGCACGGTCTCGCCCGCGCCGTCCACCAGCTTGACCTGCAGATGCGGCTGGATGCGGCCAACGGTCGTCACGCGCTTGTCCAGCGGGTCCGTCACCGCGCTCTGGAACGACACCGGGCTCGTTTCCGTCATGCCGTACGCGATGGTGACCTCCCCCAGATTCAGCTCCGCTACCACGCGCTTCATCACCTCGATCGGGCATGGCGAGCCGGCCATGATGCCGCCACGCAGGCTCGACACATCAAAGGTCCTGAACTCCGGGTGATCGAGCTGCGCGATGAACATCGTCGGCACGCCGTGCAGTTGGGTGCAGCGTTCTTCCGCCACGGTGCGCAACGTGGCCAACGGGTCGAACGCCTCGCCCGGGAACACCATGCAGGCGCCGGTGGCCGTGCACGTGAGCACCGACATCACCATGCCGAAACAGTGATACAGCGGCACGGGAATACACAGCCGGTCGCCCGCGCGCAGGTTCATGGCCATGGCGACGAACCGCGCGTTGTTGACCACGTTGACGTGCGTGAGCGTCGCGCCCTTGGGCGCGCCCGTGGTGCCGCTGGTGAACTGGATGTTGATGG